>NZ_JACJSE010000035.1 GCF_014698045.1 Aulosira sp. FACHB-615 | reverse complement strand
TCAATGCTTGGGCGTAGTGGCACAATTGGCCACCATAGTCCTTGATCGTCCGGGCCGATAACTGCTCCTGCTGGTTTCAATCCATTCCGATTGAGTACTGATGCAGTGCCAAAGCTTTCAATTCGCGGTTGGGGTGCATTAGTTAAGTTATTGGCATACTTTACTTGCCAGATATAACTGGTAAGTGCTGTCGCTTCGTACTGCTCAACACTCGTGGTGCTACAACTTGTCAGGGTCAGGGCTGTTAGTACAGTTAGCTGTGCAGTTAAACAGGTTAACTTTGGCATTATTAATGGGTGGCTATGTCTGCCAATTTATTCTTAAGTTCGATAGTACTATCATCCCTTCCACAGTGAAGGGATTGCTGCTATCTACTTTTAATGATATCGCTGAGTCTGTTTTTGACTGCTGATCTATTACTTGGATTTAGCAACTAATTTCGCTTAACGAGAGACTTTGAGCGATCAATCACTCCTTCTAAAAGTTATTGGCACGTTTCTTCATCCACAAATTGAGCAATCACTCTATCTCTACACTGTTAAGCTTGATGCTGGCTTAGGTTCTCTATTTCAGCTAATTTTTTTTGCAAAATTATTTTTAGTTCTTGAAGCTGCTCAGTACTTGCCTGAATTAATGATGTTTCTGATAAATTACTGATTTTTTGAATTATAGATTTGACTTCTTTGGATTCTGATTTTGTTGTTGTTAAGTATTTAGCTTTAACTTGCTTAATAAGTTCGCGTGTTTCTGGTACTGTAAGATTTTCTGCTAAAACTTTTTCTGTGATTTTAGTTCGTTCTTTTTGAGCCTTTTCTTCAGATATGTCTAAAGCTTTTGCAGATAAAGTTGCCAGTGCCAAAGCGTGCGCCCCTTTCAATCCGTTATAGCGAATTGCCTTTTTTAAATCATCAGGTAGGAACAGCATCGGTAAAAGATTAGATTTTACTGAAGCAGGGTTCAATCCTAACTCTAACAATCCTAAAAACAAACTTTGTTCTTCACCTATTACATTTAAAGTTTCTAATCCTAACTTTTGTTGCTCTAAGTCCAAAGCAACTAATTTTGTCAACTCTTTACTCTTCCCATCACGTTCTATACGTTTAAGCACAGTTGCTAGTACTGTAGAAATTTCTTCTAAATCCAATTCTGTTGCTTTATTTAGTTCTTGAACAATAGCTTCAGCTTTGTCTAAGGGGTTTAAGTCTTCAAATCCGAGAAAAGTAATGAGAGATGATTGTGTTAAATCTTTGGGCATTGGAACAATAACAGCCCGGATAGACTTCCATCCTAATAGCTTTGCCCCTTCAGTACGCAGTTGCCCATCAAGCAGTATGTAACGCCCATTTTTTTGGGCTACAAGAATGATAGGAGTAATCTGCCCGTGTTTTTTTAATAGTCGTGCTTTTGCTTGAATTGATTCTACAGTAATTGTTTGTCTTGGTTGATTGGGATTAGGATCAATTAATTCCAGATCAATTTCCACTTCTCCAGAATGATTCCGCAGTTTTTCTCGCAATAACTGTAACTCGTTCTCAAGTTCAGGAGCTTGCTTGATTCTTAGCTGTTCTACTTCTGCTTGCAATTGAGCAATTTTTTTTTCTTGCTCGGTTTTTTGAACTGCCCCTTTGAATTTTTCCCCTATTTGTGGTAGTGCTTTCGGCATAGAAGTTCCTCACTTACTTTTGATTAATTCAACCACATCATCTGCAATTTGCTTAAAATCTTTACAAGCTGGATGTTTATTTCGATATTTATGCAGAGGTAATCCATGTGCGCTGGCATTTTTAAACTCATTAGAACTACGAATTTTTGGATACAATTTAACATTTAATTGTTCTGCAATTGCTGGCAGTTGTGAGTAGTACTGCCTGTGCATTGCTATCGCCTCATCATACATACTTGGCACGAAACCCATGATAGAAGGCTTAGGATCTAACTGTAGTTCTTCAGATGTATTGATACACCATTCAACTAACTCTGCGGCACCTGAAATCGCCTTCATTTCAAGCTGTATCGGCACTAAAAGATGAGTGGCGGCTGCTAAAGCATTTACATTCAGCATTCCCAAAGTAGCTGGACAATCTATAATTACCAAGTCATGATGTAACGGATACTTGTGCAGCCTATCCGCTAAAGTATATTCTCCTCGTTTACGAATTACTAGATCATTGCCTGTATCGGCTAGTAATGGATGTCCTTGACAAACTTCTATTCTTGCCTCATCCCATGCTGATTCTAAAACCCAGTCGCC
Source organism: Aulosira sp. FACHB-615 (assembly GCF_014698045.1). Classification (GTDB taxonomy): domain Bacteria; phylum Cyanobacteriota; class Cyanobacteriia; order Cyanobacteriales; family Nostocaceae; genus Nostoc_B. Next base: position 58,346 of record NZ_JACJSE010000035.1, on the reverse strand, counting down.
TTTAAAATCTTTTGCTAAAACTTTGACCATTGTGTTTTCTGCTTCGGCTGCTTCTAAACCACAAAAAACATCAAGCGATCTCTGTGGATCTAAATCTAGCAATGCTACCTTGTGTTTACGCTTACTAACTTCATAAGCTAGATGTACAGATAAAGTACTTTTACCGACACCACCAGCATTCGCCAAAACCGCAATAACTACTTGTGCCATCAAAAACCTCGCCATACATAACTATGGGATTGATTTACCAAAAACATGGGTCTAAAGCCTTGCCCTTCAAGGGCGACTTTGCTTAATTTAGGAATAATCTAAGTTTTTATCTCCATATTTTTGGCAAAATAATAATATGAAAACAATGAAGTTTAAGCTATATCAACACAAAAAAATAGACATCTCAAGCGCATGATTAATGCTGCTGGGGTCATCTACAATCATTGTATTGCTCTACATAAACGCTACTACAGAAGGTGGGGCAAGCATTTGAGTTGTGCCAAACTTCAGTCTCATATTGCCAAATTAAGAAAACGTAATCCTTTCTGGCAATCAGTAGGCTCTCAAGCAGTACAAGATATCTGTCAACGCATCGAGAAAGCTTACCAATTGTTTTTTAAACATAACAAAAAAGGAGTTAGACCACCAGGATTTAAGAAAGTTAAAAAATACAAATCATTCACCCTTAAACAAGCAGGCTATAAATTTTTAGGTAGCAACAGGGTGAAAATAGGTCAGCGAGTATATCAATTTTGGAAATCGAGAGACATAGAAGGAACAGTCAAAACTTTAACCATTAAACGCACAGTATTAGGTGAATTATTTATGGTTGTGGTGGTTGATGAAGGCAACAAATCAGAAATTGAAGTCAAGACGGGTAAAATCGCTGGTTTCGATTTCGGATTGCGGACATTCCTTACTTGCTCAGATGGTACAACAATTGAGTCACCCCAATTTTTTAAGCAGTCACTCAACGCCATCAAAATAGCCAGCAGGCAGCATTCCCAAAAGTTGAAAGGCTCATCTAATCGTGAACGAGCTAGAAAGAATTTAGTACGTCGATACGAAGATGTTTCTCATCGTCGGCTTGATTGGTTTTGGAAGTTGGCACATCATTTGACTGATAAATTTGATGTGTTATGTTTTGAAACACTAAACCTCAAAGGAATGCAGCGTCTTTGGGGGAGAAAAATCTCTGATTTGGCGTTTGGAGAGTTTCTACAAATACTAGAATGGGTTGCCAAAAAGAAGAAAAAGAGGGTTGTTTTCATCGACCAATGGTATCCCAGCACTAAGACTTGCTCTTGCTGTGGATATGTTTTAGAAAGTATTGAATTATCAGTTAGAGAATGGCGTTGTTCGGGTTGTCAGTCAGTTAATGGCAGGGATGAAAACGCCGCAGTTAATATTCTTATGGTTGGGGCATCAACCATCGGGTTAGGCGATATAAGCCGGTTTGAAACTGCAATTGCTGTTTGAGCCTAGAATCCCCACGCCTTTAGGCTGGGGAGTATGTCAAAATAATTGCCTTAACGTTCACGTCTTTAGGCAAATATCATACATTCATTCTTTGTTTGATTGATTTTAAGTTTTAGCAAATATCAATCTCTACATCAAATAAAATGTCGAATTTTAAAATCCGACATGTTTATAAGAAATTAAGCTTTATAAGCCTTGAGAAAAACGATCACACTTTGCCAGTCAAATGTCTGGTTCAGCAAATACTGGGTGAAAGTTACTTTGAGCCTTTCTAATTCTTCTAATTTGACACTCCTCGGCGTGAACGCACGGGGATTCTTGGATCTAAGACATAACTTGCTCATACAGGCTTTCACCAACAAGAGTAGAGGTTACATCTCCCCAAGCGTTGCTTGCGTCTAGCGCAAAGGTTCCGGTATGCCCTACCGTACCCAATCCTCGACTAAGGATGATCCTGGCTGCGTTTTCATCCCTATCCATTGGATGACACCAGAGGAAAAAGCCAAACTTGATCAAGTCAACCCTGTATTACCCAATGGACGCAGAAAGCACAAAATTCATCAGTTGCTTGAGGAGACAACGAAACAGAGATTGTCGCCACATATCACATCAATTTTGATTCTGATGAAGTCGGCTAATTCTGTAGCAGAACTGCGGCGTTTAGTGCAAAGACAGTACGGTGTAGATCAGCCCAACTTGTTCGATGGCTGGAAAATTGAGTAGGCGATCACTACGGGTTAACAAAACACCTGTTTGATAGTACGATTGTTCTATATATAATTCAATTGGCAAGTAAAATATACTGAATGCTTCTGGTGATCTCATCCAGAAGCATTTTATTTGCTGCGGCAGCGATCGCTCAAGAAGACTTCTGAAAATCAACATCACTCCGATAAATCTTAGCCCTGGGCTTACCCTTCTTAGCAGGTGCAGCTACAGCAGACTTTTTAGGAGGCCCTGGAGGACGACAGGTTTCGCAGTATAAAGGGCGTGGGCCATACGTCTCACGAGAAGTTGATTGATCGCATTGCTTACAGACGAAGTTGAATGTGCGCGTGTGTATCTGACGTTTGTGCGCTCTGACTGTGTACTCTTTGACTTGAATTTCTTTGCTTGCCATTAGTTGGTGTTAACTCTAAAAAGTGAATAATCTAGAAGCCAAAATTAGCAGGAGATTTAGAAAATATGGCAGTTATATTCTTGAAACGACAAGTTTATACTTAGTTCTCAACAGTTATTAGTTATTAGTGAACAGTTCTAAATCACTACTTAACAGTGACGTTCCTACTACTCTTTGACATACTCCCCCGAATTCAATTCGGGGGATTCTAGGCTCAAACAGCAATCGCAGTTTCATACCGACTTACATCACCTAACCCAACAGTCGATGCCCCGACTGCACAAATATTGCGACTGGCGTTTTCATCCCTCCTATTAAAGTCTTTAGCTTGAACTGACAGAAGCCTCTCACCTACCCGTTCACGAAGTGTTCCCGAAGGGTAGGGAGATGATGAGATGAATGGCAGGCTAATTGATGACAATCTTCCGACCGATGCCGATAGGCAAGGGAGGAAGATATGGAGGAAACTAGCAATTTCTATGTTATGCTTTTTTATAGCAAACGTTGTTTACTCTAATATGTTAAGAGTCGTCAAAGTCAGGTTATATCCAGACACCCAACAGCAGCAGTCACTAGCACAAGCTTTTGGTAGTTGTCGTTGGTTATGGAATTATTGCCTGAACTTGATGAACCAGACATACAAGGAGACTGGTAAGGGGTTATCTGGATACGAAGTTAAAAAGATAATTCCCCAGTTAAAAAAAGAATATGAGTGGTTATCGCTAACTTACTCACAATGCTTGCAACAAGTTTGCTTGAATCTTGGAGTAGCTTTTAATAATTTTTTTGAGAAACGGGCTAAATATCCTAGATTCAAATCAAAACATGGTAAACAGTCAATACAATATCCTCAAAATGTCAAAATTACTGATAATTCTGTGAGTCTCCCAAAAATAGGAGATGTCACAGCGATGATTCATAGACCTATTGAGGGAAAAGTTAAGACTGTAGCCATATCTAAAAACTGTTCTAATCAATACTTTGCGGCTATTCTTTTTGATGATGGTAAAGACAAACCTTCTGCAAATACAGAAGGCAAAGCGATAGGTATTGACTTGGGATTAACTCACTTTGCAGTTACTAGTGATGGTTCTAAGTTTGATAATCCTAGAATACTCAGCAAACATGAGAAGAATTTAAAACTTAAACAGCAGCAGTTATCTAGAAAGCAGAAGGGTTCTAATAACCGTATTAAAGCCAGAAATAAAGTTGCTAGAGTTCATAGAAAAATAACTAACTGCCGTGAGGATTTTCTGCACAAGCTATCTCGTAGGATAGTCAACGAAAACCAAGTTATAGTGCTTGAAAATCTTAATGTTAAGGGCATGATGCAGAATCATAAACTAGCCAAGTCTATACATCAAGTTGGATGGGGAATGTTCTGTACCATGTTGAAATACAAGGCAGAAATGGAAGGGAAGATTTATCTTGAAGTTGATAGATTTTTTCCCAGTTCAAAAACCTGTCATGTTTGTCTTAATCAAGTTGGTAGTTTGCCACTTGATGTAAGATTTTGGACTTGTGACAATTGCCAAACTAGGCACGACAGGGATGTGAACGCAAGCATTAACCTCAGAGATGAGGGTCTACGCCACTTGCTTCAAGCCGGGGAACCCGTCCAACGCAGTGGCTCACGAATTTTGACCTCTGGAACGGGGGATAAAGCCTGTCGCCCAGATGTAAGTCGTAGTAAGGGAGGACGCAAGAAATCCACTACTGCGCTTTCTGTTGGACAGGAAGCCTACACTGTATGCGAAGCATCAGTGTAGGTAGTTCACCTGCTTGTACTTGAACAATTTCAAAACTAGGTAAAATTATGGCTGTCAATGTCCCACCATGACAGGCTCCAGTATCAATACCGTAGGTTTTTTGGGGAACTATGAGGGGATTATCTCCAACAACGCGATGACCAAAAATTACTGGCTTAACACCTGTATATAACTGACTCCAAAAGGTATCTCCATAGTGCTTTGCCAGATGCTTTTCACCCGCAGTGCAACCACATAAAACCTCTTCCCTTTGTTTCTCGATGGGTATACCATCTTCCACCGCAGCATGAACTAAAATTGCCGATTCGATTTCGTGATAATAGGGTAGATGGCTAATCCATTCTAAAAATTCGTCATAGCTGTCGCCAAATTGTAATTTGACAATTTCCTGGCCTGGATTTCTCACAAGAGAGAAATCCAGGTTGGGAGGGGTGGGAGAATGGTGAAAAAATCTTTCCCCCCACACTCCCCACACTCTCCACACCCGCTAACCATACGTGAGAAATTCGGGCTGGGAGTAGGAAAGAGTTTGCCTGAGATGTTTGCGTTCGTGATTACCCATTAATACAATAGTGTTGGGGCGATTTTTGAGAAAATCATACACCTTGACTGAATCAGCACCGCGATCGACAATATCCCCCAAGGAGACTAAACAATCTTCCTTTGTAATTTCTGCTTTGGCTAATAGTTGAAGCAGTTCTGTATAGCAACCATGAATATCGCCAACTACAATTGTTCGCATAACTCAAGTTCAATCGAATAAATTTAGTGTAGCATTAACATACTACTTATTGTAATACTTGGTGAAAAGTTGCGGAGGTATGAAAAGCCAGCAGATGATTCGTTGCGGGTTCCGCAGGAGCATCGCAGAGCAACTTGTAATTGCTCTATTTACATTCTCGCAATTTCGCAGACGGGGATTTGCTCGCAAATTACTCGCGTTAAGATTGTCGTGGAATGCAAGATTGCAAGATAGACCGTTTGTAATGTTTAACAGAATATTGCAGAAATTATGATGAAAATGAATAATACTGAAAATAAAATTTCTAAAACAAAATTATTTCTATTAGATTTATCAAATAATACAGAGGCTAATCATGAATTAAATTATTTACTTAAAAACTTTTGTGGTACAGTTATCAAAAGTTTATCTGATATCAACATGAATTTACAGATAAACAAATTATTTGCTTGCGGTGATATTAGTAGTTTAAGTAATACTTGCTTAAATATATACATTATAAAAGAATTGTCTTTTAACTATGAAATGCTAAATAACCCAAGTTTAAAAATGATTAAGATTGGTCAGGTACCTATCATTATAAGTCAAGCTGGCGTTTATTATAGACAATTATTTAATGATGACACAGATTACTTCAATATGATAAAAACTGAACATACTTTTCAAGAATTAACAGAATCTAATAAGCCTGGAATCGCCTTGAGAAAAGGTATATATCTTACGGAAGTAACTAAAGAAATAAATAGTGAATATGTAGAAAAAGAAAGACTTTACTTCAGACTTTTAAGATGTTCTAGTAATTTTACTGGACCTACTGATAACTTTCGCGCTACAGATTACAAAATAATGAATGCAATAAACCATGCAGCAGAAGATGTCTTTGAGCGAAAAATAAAACTAAATCACGTACTAGCTCAGGTTTACGAAAATAAAAGCAGAGATGAATTAACTCTTAAAAAAAGTAAAGCAAAAATAAAAGCACACTCTGACAAAACTAAAGATATGCCAAAAGAAGCATTGATTGCGTTTTGTACATTTTACGATCGAGAGGGTTTTCAACATCTAAAACCTTCAATTAAAGATAGATACGATTGGTGCAACAAAAATATAAGCGGATTAGCAGCACTGCATTTTAAATTAAAATCAACAATTATAGATACAAATCTAGAAAAAGAATTTACAGTTGTCTTATATCCAAATTCTGTATTTATCATTCCATTGTCTACTAATAGATATTATACTCATGAAGTAAAACCTTCTATTTTGAATAGTGACAAAATACCTACTAGACTAGGTTATGTGGCTCGTTGTTCAAATGTAGAAGCGGTGTATTTTAATAATCAAACTTATATTATAGAAAATAAAGATTTAATTAAATTAGAAGCAATAACAGAATCTAAACAACAAGATTTGAAAGAAACTTACTATGAAGAAAACTGTACTGAAAAAATGGTAGATTATGGAAAAGTTGATTTCAGTATGAATCTAGGAGATTATCAAAGACCTATATACTAATAAAATAAATAAAATCTATGAAGACAAAAGATTTTTATGTTTTTAGACTGGACATTGATGACAATATATTTGAGCTACTAACTAATTTAATTGAACTTGAAGATATTAACAAAGGAAGAAAAGGTGGTGTATTAGTTAAAAGTGAAGAGCGGGGAATTCCAATTGTTAGAAAAACCACTAATTACAAAAACCCAGCATCTCATTTTACTCAAATACATAATACCATCATAGAAAAATTAAATAAACAAATTCAACAAGAGACAAAAATAAAGCCCTTTGAGTTTAATAATGCATTAATTGAAGTCTATGATAGAGAATATTATAAGATGGGTTATCACTCTGATTTGGATATGGACTTAGAGGATGATTCATTCATTGCTCTTTTTTCTTGTTATGAAAATGCATCGAACTTATCAACCAATGCTTTAAGAAAATTAAAAATAAAGAGTAAGGCTACTTCAGAGGAATTTGAAATAAGCTTACCAAACAACTCTTTAATATTATTCTCATTAAAAACCAATCGCGAATTTGTACATAAAATTATTTTAGATATTTCCAAAAATGAGATTACAAAGTTTGGCACAAATCGATGGTTAGGGCTTACCTATCAAAAATCAAAGACATTTATAAAATTCAAAAATGGATTGCCATTTTTAACTAATGGTAACTTACTAAGAGTGGCAAATGATGAAGAAAGAGAGGCTTTTTATAAGTTAAAAAAGCAAGAGAATGAAGTTGTCAATTTTAATTATCCAGAAATAAATTATACATTAAGTATAGGTGATACTTTAGAACCAATACTGGTATAAGGTTCTGGCTAGAATTGCAGAAACCTTATGAGGAGAAAGAAAATATATCTCCACATTACCGTTCTCCGTCAATGGGAACCTACTTGTTTTACTTCTCCGTTCATGCTCAAAGTTTGGATAGTATCAAATGGATTGTAATGTCCTCTTTCCCAGTTTCCATTTTGGAAAATAAAAGATAGATAAACCCATTCCTTATGAGCATCTTGGATGACAAGGTTATCGCCCTCTTGGGGTGTATAGTCAACATCAAAGCAATTTCTGTAATTGAGATTGAGCAAAACCCAATCGTCCGTTAGTCCTTTGCCTATATCCGCCGCAGGAAGTTCGTATAGCCCTTCCATCAGCGGCTCGTCGTCGCTTCTATATCTTTTAAATGTAGATAAATACCATCGATACACCTTGGGAGTCGTTGCTTGCTCCTGTTTGTATCGCCTCGAATTTTTGTTATGCACAATGAGTTTTTCTTTGTCCTCGCAAGTGCATAAAATGAAGCCTTTGTCAAAGTCGCACATAATTGTAGATACTAAGGATTGATGAACCAGTAGACAGGAGATGTTTAAGAGCTAAGAAAATGTATCTCTACACTACCGTTCTCCCCCCTGCACCACTGAAACTACTGCTCTGTCTACTACCATCTGAAAATAACCAATTTTTACAGGCGAGCGACTTAAACATTATCCATATAAAACTATGCGAGCAGAATATGTATAGTAATTTTGAACACATTAAAAGCAATACTAGTAAACGGTCACAATGAAACAATTGATACTTATATTAGGAATAGGAATTTTACTTATACCTGTGAAGGTAACTTGCGGTTCTCCTGATGCAGACTGTGCTCAACCACCATTGCCTGGAACCAATAGTCAAGTTAGATATTACTACGAATATGAACCACTGGGTGTAATGCTAGTAGAGTTAGTGATTCGGACAAACTTGCCGTTTTATTACTTCAGTGGAACTGAGGATAAATACTGAGTTACAAATTACCATCAATCCTAAGCCTTGTTTAAGTGTGGTTATTTTGTATTGGTGAATAAAATTAATGATGTGATTGTCGCCTGTGTAATAAATAGTTAGGTAAAAATGCAGTACATAGTTTCGGCAGTTTATTTTTTGATTCTGGCAATAATGGTAATAACGCCATTTGCAATGCCCTTTCTGTTAAGGCGGAAGGGTTATGTGACTAGTTTGCTATTAAGCAGTTTTCTATCTTTGATGACGTGCGTACTTCTAGTTACTTTGTTGGCATATTTACCAGATTTATATGCCGAGATGCGGCTTGATTATCTGGGTTTTGATTTTAATGGCTGGTCAGACGAAGACCGACTCAGAAATATTGCTCCAGAATTCAGAGACGAAGCAATAAAACTTTATCGATCGATAATGGGTATTGGGTGGACTTTGAAAGCTATTATTGGGGCAGTTTTGCTCATTCCTTATCAAATTGTTGCTTCTGGCTTAGTTTTCATGGTGAGTCAGTCGAAAAAACATGGCAGTTAGCAACCTAACCATAGTTTACAGTGGACACGAGGGCGGTGGCTGTTATGCCAATAATTTTAGTAAATGCAAGAAAATGTATCATCGAAATTTCAAACTTCTGGTTTTTCTGACTACCCCATTTCTGGGTATCGGAATTCTATTTTTACCAACCATTCCAACTTTGGAGAGTGCTAAATTTCTATTCTCTATAACTATATTGTTACTAAGTTTTATTTTTGGTTTTTTATTATTTAAAAAGCCTCAAGATTTACCATTGACAAAAAAGCTAATTTTTATTTTTCTATATTTATTATTATCGAGTGTGCTATTTTTGTTTGTCTCATTTATCGTTTTGATATCGTCTGGATTTGATGCCCCAACTATTGAAACTGTGGCATCTAAAGACTATCCTACAACAGTATATTTATACAATTATACATGTTCTCCACCAGATACTTCTACGGGATGTGACACATACCACGGGGAATTAAAATTTAGACTTGGTTTTACTCCTTTTGTAATTACAAAGTTTAATTGTGATTGTCTTTTTGGTTCACCAGACCGCGTTGGTGAGTGGGTAACGATTCCCTTGGAAGCAAACCGAAATCCAACAGCATCTGCGATTAAAATTAACTTAAAAACTGGCGAATTTCTTCCAAAATGAACTGCAAAACTTTAATTTACGATCCGAGTAAGCAAGAGGCAATTACTTTAAATTTTGATAAAAAGCGTTATAAATTGGTAAGTTTGGATGTTTCAGATACACCCCAGATGTTGTAAGAGTCTTCTTTGGAAGGATATACACAATTCAGCTTGCTTACCATCATCTGTAGCACTTCGTGAACAAACTTTATCTATCAGCAACACAAAGTTAGGACAGCACTATCCCTTGGCATCAATGAAAAAACTTATTCAAATCTCAATTATTATAATTCTATCACTAGGTTTGACATATCATTTACTACGTATTGCTTTTCCCATAACCTATATAGTTGACTGTACTCAAGCTAATAAAATCACCAATATATCCGACACTTTTATCAGTGCAATTGGTGATCCATCTGCAAAAGAAGCAGAAATTATTGCACAAAGATATATCACAAAAGCCTTTTGTTTAAATGATTTAAAGGGTGACAATAGCTTCAGCCCTAAAGCATATTTATTTAATGGCTCAAACTTAAGCTCTAAGTATCAAATTGTTGGTTATCATGGTGCTGGTTTTCGTAGTCCAGGCAATTTACAAGTAAAATTTGACAACGGGACTTTCCTAAATTTTTGCTTTAGCATGATGGTAATTAACTGCAACCAAGCTCAAGAATGCGATTGTCCTCATGATTTTAACTGGGAACCCAAACCAAAGTAATCGCATCACAACTCAGGAAAATTATCGCAATAATGCAACGCTTGCTAGGATGAAAATCTTCAATTAACTATGGATAATCTTCAGATAAAAATACTTGGCAAAATAGCAATATGTATAACCTTGTTGATTGGTGTCGCAATTCTAATTATCAGTATTTACCCTGGTGCATTAAATAGTTTCTTTTTTCCAGTTATGCTGGTGTCAATTGTTTGTGTGCCAATATTTGCAGTACTAGTAATTCTCTTATGGGGATTGAGAACTTTAGGAAAACAGAATTTGAAAAGTATTAAGCTTCCCTCGCAAACTTTTGTACCCTGCAGAGAAGTTGCTATCATTGCAGGGATAGTTTTAGTTTGTTATGTCCTGCTCAAGTTCTATATACCGCGTCGTTTAGCATTTATGATATCGCAATCGGCGTTTGAACAAGTTCGGGTACAACTTCCTATTTCTGCAAAAAGAAATATCAAATTAAACCGCAAACTCGGTTTATATGAAGTTGATGAATACGCTATGGATTCTCGTGGTGGTGTATATTTTCGTGTCTTCTGGGGTGGTGATGGTCTAAGTCCTGATACCATATCCTATGGTTTTGTCCATCAACCGAATAGTGAAGGAAGTCCATTTGGTACTGCTAATTACCAAGTATTTTACTTGTACGGTGATTGGTATTGGTTTCGTGTATCCGATGATTTTTAGGGATGACAATTAAGCTAGTTTTGAGTTATGGATAATTGACATTACTACCTATTCAGTCACAAATATGAAATCTCATATTCACCATACCTTGATTTTGCTAGTAGCGATAACTGGAATAACATTGTTTTCAACTCCATCTATATCTAGTGATACTCATCAATCAATATCTTCTATCACAGTTAAGTCTGCAAAGGAAAATTCATTACCCCAGTTATGGAAGGTGAAAATTAACGGTAAATCTGGATATATTGATGCCAAAACAACTTATAAAGTAGAACTTCAATCAGAAAAATATCCCTTAAAAACTCAAATTTCACCAGCAGAAATTACCGAATTTAATCAGATTTTTGAATTTGGTAAATTTAACCACCAAAAAGCGATCGCTCTCCGCAAACGGCTACAACCCTTAGCCGATCGAAATGATGCAGTTGCTTGTTACTGGCTGGCAAAAACCTACAATTTGGAAGAATTTGGCATTAAAAAACAGAGCGATCGCCAATCAGCTTTGAAATGGTATCACAAATCAGCCGAGCTTGATTATGCACCTGCTGCATATTTTCTCTACAGAGCCTATTTTTCTGGATTGATGGGTTTACAAAAAGATGAAAATGAAGCTAGCAAATGGCTGCATAAAGCCAAGGAAACATCTTCTGGAAAATTATTGTCCGAAACCCTGATGGAATTTGTTGCTTTTAGCGACCCAAGTGTAAAATTCATCAACTTGCGAACAATCCCAAAAAATGCTGGGAATTATCTTGAATCTCTACGCCAAATATATATATTAACTCCTAATAATAACTGGGTAATACACAAATATGGTGATGCGCTCTACGAAGCCAAACGTTACACAGAAGCCTTAGCGGTTCTCATTAATAGTGATAATGCCTTTGTTTGGCAAAAAATTGGTCAGATGTACGAGCAAGGTTTGGGTACTCCAATAGATATAGAAAAGGCTTTGTTTTGGTACAAAAAAGTAGCAATTGAAGGTAAAGCTCAAGAAAATGGAGCCAATCCAATTAGTACATATGGTAGATTGGAAATTTATCGCTTAATCTGCTTGAAAAAAATTACAACACAGCAAGCAGCACCGTTATATAGTCCTGAAAAATATCAGAGTGAATTTGCTCAGTTTAGCGATAGTAAATGTAATTATGGCTCTTAATATGATGTATGTAATCCAGCCTGCATAATTCTTGAATATACAGCACTTTCCGGTGTAATGATGTACGCTTTGGGCGGGCAATATGCCACCCCACAAGAGTTTCATGATGATAATTTGTACCTCATAATCACGAAATCTGCTGTATTTGGCAACCAACGCAGTAATTATATAATTTTCAATAGATTTGAGTCTGAAATATTACGACATAATGAGATGACAATAGAGATGGGAATTCTCCAAATTAATACCGGGAATTATGAGGTGATTCCTGTTGCAACTAGGGAAATATTTTATCAATTTTGGTTGCCGGCTTGTAAGTCTCTTGGTTTACAATTAATCAGTCATTTTCATGACGGGTATTTAAATGTCGTCTCAGCAGAAGATGTTCCTAAAATTGTAGAAGAATTGATTTGTTTACATTCTTATACTTTAGAACAAGAAGATTTAGCTTTTATGAGCGAGAGAATAGAACGTATAATCCATGTATTTCAGACAACAGATACGACATCATATAAATATGATTTTGGATAATTAATGGAGTTTTAACGATTGATTAGAATAACGTCTACCTGATGTCGAAATGACGCATTTCAATCGTTAAAAAAGCTCCAGGTTTCGTCATAGATCGGGTTTAATTTACTTATAATACTTTGATACAGCCGTCTTTGATTTCGATTTTAGAGTCATCTGTGACTTCGACTTTTCCACAAGATGTTTCAATAACAGCAGCTTTACCGCTACCTTGTATCGTTGCGGCTCCAGTCGTACGACCATTGAATGTAACTTCTTTCGTTGAACCATCCATCTGGACTTTCATTACATGTTTGTCCGAGTCCTTATTGGAATATTGGATATAAACAGAAGCCCAAGAGGGACTGGAAAAAATAATGCTTGGGATAGCAGACAACATCGCTAATAAAAGTATTTTTTTCATAGCTTTTATAAACCTATTTTCATCAACATTTTTATGTATATTTATTTCTTACTCTAGAAAAATAAATATAACATGGGTAGTTGTACGTAAATTATATGACTGTGGCTATAACTGCATAAAAATAATTATTTTCGCGCAATTTTCACATTTTTAAATTAGCCGATGAAGATTAGGTTGTAAGTCTGTAAAGGTTAATTAAATTTTCAGATTAAAAAATTAAAAATCAGCAAACGCCAGGTCTAGCACACTCACACTGGAAAAATAGATCCAGATGATGGGTCATTTAGGGATACAATATATTATATATGTACTCCAACCTTTCTAAAATTCGTTGAATTCGCATCTCAGTTTGCTCTGCATTAAACCCAAAGTTGTACCGCATCTTACCCATATTCTTAATTCGCCATTGGTTGATTTTATAATCTATTTCACTGCTCATCTTCACTTGCTCATTTGTGAGTTCAGGAGAGATATCGATTCCGATGGTTTCTGCAAGGAGTCTGGCAAAATTCACAGAATGAAAGTATGGATAATCTCGAATTAATTCCCCAGAGCGAAGAAAATCTAGTAATCCTTCAATTGTAGATAACCCATATTGAATATCATCTAGAAAATCCTTGAGCCATTGTTCTGGGGAAAACTCACAAAAACGAATCCAATCCCCCTGAATTTCCACCTCGTATCCTTCCTGGGTGAGAAACAAATCCCGCACAGGATTATCCCCATCGACAATTCGTAACAACCCTGGATATTGCTGATTTCCTGGATTTTTGAGCCAATCCCTCGATTTTGCTGCTTTCAACTTTGCGAGGAACTCAGGTAAAGGCTGATTCCATACTTGGGCAGAATTGTTTGCCATAACTTCCTCAGCCGACCAGTAATTTCCTAGCCGTTCCCAATTGCCACCATTGCAGACTTCTAGCAAAAATGTTCTGTAAACTTCAGGCAGTTTAATTCCATGTTGTGCTTCTAACGCGCTCAACTTTGCTTCAGAAGCAATTGGCGGATTAGTCGTGATTTGGGCATAGCGATTGTATGGATCGAATTTTCGCAATCGAGCGAGGGTAACGTGAATTCGTTCGGGAACAGTCAACCATTTTCGCAGGGGTAATTGGCAACCAAAGTGACGCTCCACTGTAAAAATGTCTTGATCGTATACTCTCACCCTTCCTTGCGGGTCGTGAGAGAATTGAATTTGTAACTGAGTCAACACCTGACACAATTGCTCTGCCTCATCATCAGTGGGAAATAATCCCACAAGATGGGGATGCTTGATTCTCTTAATCTCCTGATACATAAACTCACAAGCTTCCGCCTCATCGGTAAATTCAAACAGCAGTTGTTGAACCGCACCACGCTCGGTGTAAACGACTTGCCAGTTATCATCCCTTTGAATCAAGCAAATCTCATCATCACCCATTTGGCGAATCTGATACAGGCGACAGCCTTCGCCCCAAAGTTTGAGATCGAGTAACTCTGCATTCAGATATTGAACTTCCCACATTTACTCACCTCGAAAACACCCATCTCAATCACCGCCAGTTATGTCTTCACTTGTTATCATGGGTTTTCCCGCTACATTGATTAGGCGATCGCAACCACCTTTATCCCTTGCTTGGTGGCAACAATAGCTTGGAAAGATGTGTAATCAAACACCAAAGTATTAACTACTGCATCTACGTCATAGGTTTTGATTATTTCCCCTGTCTGAGCTGACAGCACTGCCAGAATTTGCCCTACACCACACAATAACCTGTTGTTACCCAGCCAAACGATATTACTTTGCCAAGGATTTAATCCATCATGGTCATGGTACAACCGAAAGAATTGACCCCACATTTTCTCCCGATATTGTGACGATTTTTCCCATTTTTTCCATATTTCATTGAGTGGTTCCTGCGTTTGCGGGGATAAAGTGCTTAATATCGAGCGTTCAAGCTGAAAACTTAATAAATCAACACCTTGATATCGATATGCAGTATAAGCCAGACGCTGACCATCTGGGCTAAAACTCAAGTTGCCACGATGACAACGCACACCACCTGAATATTCCCCCAAATAGGTTAATTTATCCTCAAGCATACTGTCAATTCTGTAAAACTGATGGGACTCATCCATGTCTACAGAATTAACAATGAGAAACTGCATTTGTGGATCGATGGCAAAAGCAGCATTATAATCTCGCCAACGACGCAACCAACGAATCTGCTCACCGCTTTCTAAATTAACTAGATAAATATCTCCCCAACCCTCACCAACCAATAAATAGCCCTGGCAAGGTGTTAATCCTAACCAGGAAATATGAGTACATTTACCATGTCCATAATACTCATCCTCCTGGGAATTCTCCTCATAGGGTGCATGGGGTAAGTCAACTCGTTGCAAAACGGACAAATCATCCCAGCGAAGAATCTCAATCCCAAATTCTGGCGTAACCTCAGAAGGAGCCACAGCAAACCTTTCCCCATCCGGTAACAAAACAATACTTGGTACTGATTCAAAATCATAGGGTAACTCGATTTGTTCAATTATCCGGGGTTGTTGGGAAATATCCCACTTCACCAAAGAATGGGGGTATATTGGTGCGATCGCCTGTTTCCTTACCGCGTCGTAAATTAGTGCTTTGCAATCCATACACCTTGCCCTCCTAGCCATCGCCATTAATTTTGAATTTTGAATTGTTAAGACTCCCCTTGTTCTGCCCGAAAAAGCCGGAGGAATCCCCCATCAAACCATTCCCCATAGTGAAATCGGAGTTCCCCGGATAGTAGCATCTGACCTCGACAGTAGAGAAAGTAGGTTTCTTTAGGGAAATAACTTTGCAAAGGGAGCAATCCTTGTTTCAACGCCGTTCGCTCCCCATTTTGCCAGAGTCTTGCCAGGTGAGATGCTAAACAGTTCAAGAAAAACTCAGCTTTAGGCAAGGAAGGATCTGTTCCTAAAGTGAGCAACTCATCTTCTCTTCCTCTCCAATCAACAGACATTTCCCAATCTTCGACGGGAGGTAAGCAGGATTCCAGCGAAGCCCAGACAACTAACTCTAGGTACGTCGGCTCATTCACGTTGGTAAATAAGGCATTTGCATTTATCGTCATTGTAATTTCTAAAACCGTTAACAAGGCGATCGCATTGGGATACACATTTCCTGTCACGAGTCGATACTGCTTCCCATCGCCTTCAAAGGGAATCGTATACGGGTACTGCAATTTTGCTTTTTGAAAATGCTGTAAG
Organism: Aulosira sp. FACHB-615; assembly: GCF_014698045.1. Classification (GTDB taxonomy): domain Bacteria; phylum Cyanobacteriota; class Cyanobacteriia; order Cyanobacteriales; family Nostocaceae; genus Nostoc_B. The sequence goes on along the minus strand of NZ_JACJSE010000035.1, from coordinate 42,053 downwards.
CAAAGCTGATGAAAGTCAGGTTGAGGTAGTGGTGGATCAAAAAACATCCAATCTAAACACAAACTATTTTTTTCTTGGCTCACAGAAGCAGCATTTAAATAGCGCCATAGCTTTTCAGCTTGAATGACGCAGCGTTGCAGATTTGGATAAGCAACTAGACGAGCAAGAATTTCTGCTGAGATTTCACGGTTGAGTAGGTTGGCGATAGCCATCTGATGCAGCAGTTCATATCTAATTGCAGCAACCTGATTGGGTGTATATAAGCGTGCTTTTTCTTCAAAAAATAGTAGATATATACTAGCAGCTTCCTCAATCTCAGATAAAATCTGGGGAATTAGTAAAGAGTGAGTAGGACTCACAGCAGATGCAAAGCGTAAATTCCACTGGGTTTCATTGAGCAGTTCAATTCCCTCAATTTCTTGCAGATTCCTCCAATTCCGCGCAACCTGTATCACCTTCAATGCAGTGTCATAGGGAATACCATACATCGGATAGTAACTTCCCGGATGCCATAAACAAATCGGTTCATTGTAAGACTCGCCATGCTTTTGAAACAGCTGATCGATCAGTTCCCAAATCGCCCAATTTTGATAAACTTGCGGTAATTTCCAACTGGGATAGCGAATCAACTGCTGGCAATTCCTGACAAAGAAGCGATTATCCTCATTCTCGTACATTTCACGCGCCTGAAAGCACTGCCAAAAAGTATCATGATGGGCATGACGCGCCAAAAACTGAATTAGGAGCGAATCGTCATATCGGGTTATAGCTTTGCGACTGTGGCGACCAGAGAATAACACACCTGAATCGCTTTGTGCGATCGCTAGTGTATACCCATCAATTAGAACAAAGGTTTTTCCATGCTTATCTCTCATCCAGCAACTGGTTCAAATAGGTGAAAAATGCTGTAATAATGATTAAATGCTTGAATTTCTCCAACCTTAACCATTAAAGAGGTATGAATTCAGCATTTTCTAAAGCATTCCTCCAAGCGATACGAGCAGCCATACGATAATCAAAGCAACTACAGATAGATTCGTGATAACTGCCATTAAAGACAGTAATTTTTAGGGATGAAAAAGCTTTATTTTCTAGATGAGAATATTTAATCAGCCCATCGATAATTCCTTCGATCGACTCTGAAATATATTCGTCAATAATATCTGTCTCATTTGGAATTTGCCAAATAATTTTAATCTGATTGTTCTCTAAATTCTGTTCTAATTTGAATGCAATATGAGCGGGCTGACCGATATAAGAGTTACCTATAGTAAATTTACCCTCAGCAATTAATGGTTCTTTAATTGAATAACGTTGATACTCACAACCATGCCAGATATCTAATTCAATTACATTCTGAAATGTTTCCCAACTATTTACTACCCAATGCCACTTTTCCACATATTTACAAATATCGTACCAAGCGGAGTTACGAATATGTTCATAAATTTTCAGCAATATATATAATTCACGAATATCCTGTTTATTCGGCTCCTCTTGGATAACTAATTTCATTAAACGTTGAGCAACTGTGATAGTTTCCTGGGTAAATAGCTCTTCTGAGTCTTCATCGTCTTCATATTTTCCTAATTCTGGTTGCTCATGTAGTGACTCAATTATTTCATTTAGCCAACCAATCTTTTTTTGTCTAGCTTCATAAGTATAGTCTTTTGCCCAGTATAATTGTTTGCGGTTCATATAATCAAATTGTTTCTAATAATAATTGTTAGATATATTATACAGAAAGTACTATAATGGTTTTACTAGGTCTACCATATCTCATCTAGCAAATTTCGTTTTCTTTCTAAAGGAATTGCGGGACAATTTTCAATAAACTGCTTCAACCTAGCCTCGGACAAACCCATTAAATATTTTTGGAAAAGAAGATATGGACTTTGCTGAGAATTCAAGATTGAGATCGATTTTTCAATTTCATAAATCTCATTATTTAAAAAATTGAGATGCATTTGTAACCATTGCTTCGGCGCATAGCGTTCCATCACAACATAGGTCAACAACGGTTGTAAGCAGATTTGAATTTTTACTTCATGTCCTTCTTGTGTCAGAAATAACCCGTAAGTGTCTTGTTCGGGAGGATACAACCCAATTCGTAATAGTCCTGGAAGGGCGTTAATTTTCAGGAGATAGGGTAACTCGACTGCATCAGATTGCTTTCCTGTTGCCAGAAATTGACGAACGAAATCAGGCGGTGACTGATGCCATAACTCAGCACAATTATGCTGCATGATTTCATCAATTGTCATCCAGCAGTCGCGCTCGGCACAATCCCAACACCCTCCATTTCCCACCTCTAGCAAAAAAGCAGCATAGGCGAATGGTAGCTGAATTTCCAATGCTTGTAGAATCGCCATTGAGCCAAGCGGTGGATTTAAGTCTATTGTCAAACATATTCCCTGCGGATCGAGGTATTTCAAGCGATCCAACGCGAAACGAATCTCCCTAGCAACTTCAATCATTGCAGTTTGATGGGCGGTTAAATGCATAGCTCTAACCCAGAGACTTGCTCCAAAAACATAGTAGCAAAGGATTCACAACGAGGCATGATTTTTGGAAGTTCAACCCGTAGCAGTGCGATCGCCGCATCAACATCCTCACGATCACAGTATAAATGTTCTAGATGATACCCTAGTACAGCTTCAGGTATTTCCGTACTCCCACAGCAGTTGTGAGCAACCCAAGCGATGAAGGATTTTGTTGAGCCATCGCATTCGATATCCAACAAATAAGCTCGAATAAAAAATTCCTCTGAGTAGCCAAGGGCAATTGGAAGCGTTTCAATCAACCCTTGTTTGATGCATACTTTCGCACCTTTAGTGGCAATTTCCAGTAAATCATCAGCAGGCTTTTCAATCGCCAGAATCTGAGCATCAGCCCAAGCGATGAGGTTCTGCTCAGACACCAACCCAATACTCCAAAGGGTGAGTGCGATGCTCCGTAGGAGCCGCTACGCGATCGCTAAAGGACTTGGATTTTCCAGTGACATACTCCTCACATCTTCCACCCAAAAAATGGTGAGATTAAATACTCAGCATAAAGCTAAAAGTATTAATTTATCGTTAAAAGCAAACAAAAATACTGTAGCTATATCGCCCAGATTTTCGATTTTGCTGTATGTATACGTAAATGTGCAAGATATTAAGTTAACCTAAATTAGGATTTATTAGCTCAAATGTTCCCAAAACTAAGATGGCGATCGCGTAGCGGCTCCCCGGTCGCATCGCTGCTTTTCATATTTCCCTTGGTGGTGTTTGGAATTTATCTGCTGCAACCGGCTACCCCCGCACCTTGTGGAAGCCTGAAAAAATTTGGCGCGATCGAGCAAGAAGGACGCTGCATCATAAATCGTAACGTTACCCTGGAAGGCAATCTCAAACGACTGCCCAATCAACTAACCGTCAAAGGCAACCTAACTATTAGCGGTACGTACATTGAAGAACTGCCCAATGCAATGGTGGTTGACGGAAACCTTTTCTTGTACAAAACTAGCATTGCCAAGCTTCCCCCAGATTTGCAGGTTCAAGGAAGTTTCGATCAATATAGTGGATTTGGTTCTCCAGGGGTTAAATGCAGTGCAATCCCTAAAACTGCTTTTATCAAAGGGAATCGCAACTGTCACTAATTGCGATCGCAATAGACTACAAATCAAATCTGCTAACTGTATGTCGCCACTCAGCAGACTTTGCCACACTAATTCACTAATTGGATTCATCAATTTAGTCCAATTTTAAAGAACAATGTTACAATCCTGGCGAATCAAAACCAGGAAATCAATCGTGCCTAAACAATTTTCTAATCTCAAGTGGTTGAGATTTAATCCTACCTCTTTCACCCTGTTTGCGATTCTATTTGCAATAGTTGTGATAATTGCCCTCTTCTTCCGAGATGATTGGATTAGACCGTTACTGGGCGACGTTTTAATTGTCATGGTGATTGCTTACTTTGTTCATGCTTTTATTGCAATTCCACTACGGAAGGTTACTATTGGAACTCTTATCTTTGCCTACTTGATTGAGTTGCTTCAGTTTCTTAATCTCATTGATATTTTAGGCTGGCGAAACTCCCATCTAGCTCATTTAACAATTGGATCTACTTTCGACTGGCGAGATTTGGTTGCTTATACGCTGGGGATTGCGATCGTTTTCCTCACTGCGAATCGTTTGAAGTCATAAACTACTACTATTTTCCTCTTTATCGAGTATTCATCATTGCTTTAATATGGCGTAAACGCCCCAGATTTCAACGATTTAGGCATTGCTTCCTTCTGGTTTGACTACCAAAAAACTGTGACTATTATCAGAATTATATTTGATGATAGCTAATATCTTCAACTTGGTTTTCTGGATTTTTTATATATTTTCACGAAAATTTTCTATATGAATACTCAAAAGAATATCAATATTTTTCCTATAAATCGTCTCACTTTCTACATATACATACTATCTATATTCGGTTTTATATCCTTGATTTCCTTGATTTGGTTATCGGGAAATACTAAATATTCACTCAGAGGAGGAGCATTTAGTAGTTTTTTCTTGACGATTTTAGTCCTAATTATTTCTATTACAGCAGTTATCCTAATTTTTAAATCAAATTTGTCTCGGTGGTTAAAATTCGTATTGTCTATACCTCAATTCTTGGGGATAATGCCCTTAACTTTATTTATTTTTCAATTGTTTGTAGTAATTTTTATTTTTGGAGCAGGATGTAGAACTGACTTTGTTTCTCCTAGTGGGAAAAAATCTATCGCAATTGACGAGACATGTTATATGGACTGTCATCATGCTGTTTTTAGACATTATTGGATACTGGAAAAAGAAATCGGCTCAATTTCCAATAATTCCACGAGAAGATGCAAAACAGAGGATGATTTCCAAGTAATTTGGAATTCTGATGAAACTGCAATTAGATTGAAAGAAAATAATCATTATCCTCAATCTGAAGAAAGTTTATTAATAGATTGACTGGAATTGCAAGAGGGAGCAATGCTATTTGACATCGAAAATTTTCTAGGAAGTCATAAACTAGTATTATTTTCCTCTTTATCGAGTATTCATCATTGCTTTGAGATGGCGTAAACGTCCCAGATTTAAACGATTTAGGCATTGCTTACTTCTGGTTTGACTACCAAAAAACCGTGACTCAAACTTGCAATACTGAGTTTGATAACGCTCCCAAAGAGCTTGAGTTTTATCTTGTCCAGATGTAACTGGGGCTTGCTGCTGCTCGTCTTCTGAATCATATACAGCTATCCCCTTTAGATCCGCAATGCGATCGTTATTTAGCCGAGCTAAACAGCGATGATAGAGCATCGGTGCCATAGAATTTTCTTTAAAAGGTTCAACCAACTCAGTACAATGTGCTTCACGATAGTCTTGCCAGTATTTCTGTGCGATCATAAATGTTTGCTGATACTGCTTCGATAGTCTTGTTGCCCAATCGCCATAAATGCTTGATTGCAAAAGCTGAGTTGTTTTCGACCAATAGACCGCGCATTGATTTAACCCAAACTGTGTCTTATCCACACAATTTAGCTCTGGAATTCCAGGTAGCACAAAACTATTGAAGAGATCCAAGCCACGAGTAGGTGCTGCCAAAAGGTCTTCTAGTTGCTGAAGTCGAGCCTCTCTGAGAAGCTGATGACATTCCGCCAATCTCAGGGGGTTAAAAACGAATAGAGCTTTTTCGATCTGGCAATACTGAGTTTGATATTGCTCCCAGTGACGTTGCACCGATGAATTTCTCAATTTGAGTCGATCGAGTAAGGATTCAAATCGAGGATCGCGAGATTGGAGGGTTATAACCTCACCACCTCTTTGCAATTCTAGAATGCGATCGTTATTTAATCGCGCTAAACAGATAGATGTTGCAATTGGAAAATCTGGCGTATTGCGTAAGCGTTGAGTTAACTGTTGGCAGTGTTGTATTTGAAACTGTTGCCAGGATTGATCTGCGATCGCCAGTTGATGTTGAAGGGGTGGAATAAGTTGGGACTCCACATCTTGATAAACCAATGATTTGAGCAAATGGGTTACTTCTGCCCAACGCTTTGCACAGCGATATTCACCCGCTTCAACCTGTCGAACACAGTCCGGTTGCAAAACCCCAGCAAATCCTAATATCACGGTTGGATAAGGTAGAGGAGTCTGTGGCTTGGCATCTGACGCAGGGATAGCTTTGCTCGGTTCCACACCAAGCTGAGTTGCAAATAAAATGACACTCGCAAATATCGCAATCTTAAATTTCATCATTTTCCATAATTAACAATCCTCAGTAGCCTTCAACCACTATCCCTGGCATTTAAATTGTATGAGCTTAATCTCCAATCGTGACATAATACCAATAGGAATTGATTGCACGTTCTACCCTTAATCGATATCCTAAAAATAAATTTTGATCGGGAAGTTTAGCCTGTTCACTATACACAAATCCCTGTGCCCCCCCAAAGACCCTAGCTGTAAAGAACAAAATGTATAATCCATTCTGTCCCCGTTGTGTTTGAATTTCTTTGCTTATTGAAGTGTGATGGTAAGCTGGCGGTAAAGTAGCAATATTGTTCATACCTCCACCAATTTGATTTGACTGCACCAACGTAATTACTTGTTGCCGACTTGCCAAATTTTGATAAAAATTCGCCGTTAGCCAAAACTGTTCAAACGGGACGATAATCCCAATTACCAATCCTAAGAACTGTAGTAACAGTGGAAAAGAACGTCGCCACCGTTGATTTAGAAAAGAGCCTTTCTGAATGGCACGCACCCAAAAGGAAATCGCCCAAATTAACCCAATCAATACTGCGATCGCACCTGAGATCCAAAGCAATGGTAAGAAAAACCATGTCAGCCAATCTAACCAAACAAAGTGCAATAATCGTATTAACCACAGTCCTAAGCTAACGCAAATAATGTAGCGGGCAATCCCTGACTGCCAAACTGAGCGTTTTTTCATAGCCAGCCCTGTGAACGGTTCACTCCATAAGTAATATGCAATCCAGTATAAAAAATATAGTGACTTTGTTGATTCTGAATTGAACTCAGTATATTCTCGTAAATATTAGAAGTGAACTTATAGTTAAATTGAAGTTTGAAATATGAGGCGTATTATTTGAGCCAGTTCATAGGGGAGTAGTAACAGAATAATGGAAGAAATAGAATACCCTGACTGGACAATTGATCGGCGATGCGTGTTACAGAAACTGGAAAATATCGCTAAGGATTACATTCATTACTTTACATATCAAGCAAGAGACTATCAACCAATGGTGGTGATTTGGTCGCGTGATGAATTGCTAAAAGGATTAGATGCCCTTCATTTACTCAATTGTGAGATCGATAGACTTATTTTTGAGCGGATTTCTCAAAATTATCCTCATCTGAGTCAATGTGTTCATGCTGCTGAATGCTTGTGGTATGCCAATCCGGATATTTTAATCCAAGACAGCGATGTGAGCTTGGATTGGATGATGTTTAGTTTGTTTGGGTTGATTGATGATGAAATTCGCTATCGCTGTCTGGAAATAGTTAGAGCCGCAAAACTAAACCAGCCTCGGACATTACTTGCTGAGTTACAGGGACAACAATACAGTCTAATTACCGATTGGGATAACAAGCAGATTAAACTGATGACAGCAGTTCCACTAAGTGTCAATCGCAATCCGTTTATACGCGAAACAACATCTCAAAATAAATATTCTCCAACATACCTAGAATTAGTGACCTGGGCATCTTGCTATGACAGTTTGCCGATGAATTGGGATATTTTGGTAGATTGGGGTGCGCTGGGGTTGCTAGAGGAACTGGAAGACCTCAGCACCGATCCTTCATTGCCTAGTGCTGAATATCTCAAATATTGCCTAGAACAATATTATTTTTTACTAAAATTGAGACGGTGAAATGGATGATGAGAAAAATTGCGGTAGAATTTTTGGATGATAATTCTAAAATTGAAATAGCCTGCTATGGTGCAGATTCTGATTGGGTCTGTCGATTAACCGATCCCCTCACTCAGCCAAAGGGATCTGTATCCGATGCATTTGCGCCATTTCCGGACTTGGGATTTCTTTGGTTTCGAGAGGTTGGCGATCGCGCGTGGGTCGTTTCTGGTATGGTAAATCGCTCTGTCTTTCAAGATGAAGCCTGGTTAGATGATTTGCTTTACCGCATTAGTAACGAAATATACCTGCGGGATTACTCGCCAGCAAGGCGAATTGAGTTTGTGAGCGTTGATGTAACAGCCATGTTTGATGGTGAGCGGGGAAGGGATAGATTCCCAGGAGGAGAAGTGGAGAAAATGTGGCAGAGAAAGTGGCAGGGTCAACAAGCAATTACCCCTTTAGAAAACGACAAAGAAACCACCGGTAACTCGTGATAAAAAGAGCGAACTGATGGAATACCCAGGCTGGAAAATCTATCAGCGATTGTTAATTGATGATTACCCCCTCGTCGTCTTGGCAAAAGATAACGAATTGCGCTTTACATCTGAAGGATATTACCAAAACATCATCGAATTTTTATTACCCTTGGCAGAACCAGGTGAGGATTTTGTCTTTGAGTCCGGTTCAACGCGAGTTGAGAGCATCCATAATCAATTACATCAGGCGTTTGTAAGTGGGCAGGAATTCGGTAATGGAGCTATTTATTTCCGGCTTAGGTCAATTTTTGAATATGATGTGGCGACCGCAGAATCAGAATTCCAGCAAGAAATCGAGCGATATCAGCAACGAACAGGATATCCACCCACTGAACCTTTCTGGTATGTAAGTCCAAACTTTGCGGGTTGGGATGGTTGCGGTCACTATATCCCGCAAAGTAGCATTAACAAAATAATTCAAGTCACTCAACAGATTAAAGCAGGGGAGTTAAACTTTCCTTTAAGTGTACAGCTTTTGTCAGAAGACGAGTGGGATTTACGGTTTGGCTGGGCTGAGGTAACTGGGTTCGTCCCTAGCGTTCTCCGAAAATTAGAAATAATCGCTGCGGATTATATGCAGTTTTTTGCCAATCAAGGGCACCTATATCAACCCAACTTAGTAGAACCCTGTCGCACAAAATTGCTTCAGGAACTTGATGCTGTCGGATTGCTCAATTGCGAAATACCTGAGAGCGTCTATTCCCAACTAATGGGCACTTATCCTAATTTGAAACGATGCGTTGATGAGGCTGAATTTCTTTGGATAGTAGGGGATATGCCAATTCAGGAATTTGATTTAAGTTTGGACTGGATGGTCTTCGATCCGCTTTATCCAGACGGTATGGATTATGCTGATTTTCGCGATACTCCAAAGGAGTCGCTACGCGAACGCGCTTTAGCCGTCTTCAGAACTGCTCAACTAGAACAACCTGATACCTTACGAATGGCAATACATGGCAATCAGTATCAACTGGTTACTGGATGGGAAGGAGGGCGAATTAAACTGCTCAACTCCATCAAGCTTATGTCCTAAATTATAGAAAATTGCTTCGCATTTTTGGCTTGTAGATGAACGTAAACGCTTTACCCATCGATCCGAGCGATCGCTATATTTTTCTGTTGGATTTGTGGGATGAACCTTGGACAGATGAGAACGCAGAAGTTATTCGATATACACTCTTTCACGATCCAGAACCTTCGATTTGTTCTTTGTGTCCTCAAATTCTCAGTTCTTGGGGCGATCGTAGCTGTGACACCCGCAATGCTTTTTTGCGCTATGTTGAAGCACCATTAGATTTTCGGGTGCTGAATGAGGTACTAACGGCGAGTGGTGCGTTGGGCTTTGGAGACGATGAAATGGTAAATGCGATCGCAACTCATATTTGCAGTACCGAATACTGTGTCCCGTTAAATGTCATTGATGCCCTAAATCAATTAAATAACCCGACTCCAACCGTTCTAGATGCCTTGGAAAGGGCGACGACGATTCCCAACAGCTACTATGCGGATGAAATGATTCGCCTTACTGCCGCAGAAACCTTAAGCAAGTTGAGGGAGAAATATCGCTAACAAGTTTATGCTTTTTCATTTGTATAATCCTTTGCTGTTTGTTGAACTATAAAGCTATAAATAAGTTTTGAGAAAGTTACATTAATTTCTAAGATGTGTTTTTTGGGAGAACTCCATTAACATCACTTGACTGAATGCGCTACGACGAAGATGGATTGGAAATGCTCGACTTGGACAGCGATCGCGCCAGTTATGATGAGGCGGGTGACTGCCTGCTTCAGGACGGTTTGCCATTTACCGGGTGGGCCTTTGAAAACTATGAAGACGGTCAACTTTATACTCGAATACATTATGAAAGGGGCTACCATACTGGCTTGTTGGAAATATTCTATGAAAATGGCCAGATCATGAGCCGTCACGGGGATTACGACCATGTTGCACGTCAATCGATCATTCGGCAATGGGCGGAGAATGGGCAGATGATCTCTGAGGAGACATACCCCAGCACGACCTGTTTACCTGGTTATCGAAAGTTATGGACTGACGAAGGAAGGCTCATTTATGATTATGAATCTCCAGCGACTTACCAAGCCTTCAAGCACGGTGTTGAAACTTGGTGGTATGAGGATGGCCAGATCCAGGAGCGCAAAGTGTGGTCGTTCGGACTTTGTACGGAGCATCTGCAATGGGGACTGGATGGGAAAGTTCTGATGGAAGAATACCTGAGCGAAGGCAGCCCAGAATATCAACTCATACATATACGGAAAGAAAAAGAAGCGGAAATGGTAAAGAAATACGGTGAATTACCCGTCTGGAATAGCTGCTGAGGGCTTTTATTTGGTCATAAATTCCAACTATTGGTCTATCAACCTTGAATTGATGTATTTCTATGAAAATTTCCATTTGGTTCTTTGGCTTACTATTGCCTTGGTACTGCTTTTTGCTATATCGATCGCGTTCTGCATATGTTTTACATCCGTGGGAATCAAAGGCACTTATTTGGGTAAATATTTTACTGCTATCGCTGTTTGGCATAGCATTGGGGCAACCTTACGCTTCATCAGGGCTACCAATGGACAATCATGGGCGGATTGTCGGGATGGCGCGATTAATCTGGAATCCAATGCTGGGAATCTATGCTCATAGTGCTTTTGTGTTATTCCCCTATAGCTGGATGGTTTGGGTACAGCAGCGACGGTTGCATTTTCCGATGTTGTTAGTACAGGTTGCATTTGCGATCGCAGTTTCCCATTGGCAAAGTTTAGTCTTACCGAATGCCTGTGATTACGAAATTCCAGATGTAAAAGCGATGTACTTGTGTGGTTAACCTCAAACCAGCTAATTGCCCTCTGAATCGATCAGGACTTACACAACTGGCACAAATAGCGGCTGGGGCGTAGTCCCGCCACGCGGCAATTAAAATCAAACCAAATACATAGAAATATTTGGGCATTTCAGTTGTTGAATTAAATATAAGACAAGCAAGTTATGTTTGATTTGATAAATGGTTTGACCAGTTTGATAAGCTAAACTCTTTAACCTAACCCAAACTAACATTGCACAAGCAATATGATTTCTTTGGAGTCTAGCTTTCCGACATTGACAAGATTCAATGCCAGTTAATTGTTTAATCTCCCTGTGAAACTCCTCGATTTTCCAACGAATCTTACACACCTCTTGTACAACATCCGTGGAACTTTGAGATAAATCGTTAGTGGCAATATAATCCGTTCTGTTGGTAGAAACAGTAACCCGGAAAAGTTTCACTTTTTTATGAGCTGGGAACGCTTTAATTTTGATTATTTTACCACAGTCTAATTCGTCTTTGCTCCAATCTAATAATTCAATCCGTTTATATTTCTCTTGTCCAAATGTATCATCAACTAACCGATTATTTTTTAAAGGACAATAATAAATTTTCTCTAGACTATCAATATAAAGCATTAAACTATGTACGGCATACCATGTGTCCATCAAAACAGTATCAAATGGTAAAAGCTTATGATATACAAGGTTTTGCAGCATGTCTTTCACATGGTCTATCTTGGTTTTACCATCGACATCAGGATTAAAAATGCGGTAATCGATTACCCAAAATTTTTGAACAGTAGGGTTGACATACACGCAGCTAACTACACCAATTCCTTTGAGGACACCATGCTCATTACCACTATATTGTTTTCTGACTATTTCTATTTCTTCAGAATACCTTTTATCTAAAACGCTATCATCAAATATTATGTAACCATTCGCATCATGCTCAACTACTTCTTTCACGTTATCCCATAGTAACCGAGGTGTTAACTTTTCGGTTTTCAAATAATAGTTAATTGCATCATGGCTAATAGTCTCTAAATGCTCTGCCAAATTGGTAATTGTATAATTAATTTGACTACTTAATAAGTATTGACAGTAATTAATTTTTGTAAATCTCATTACCCTAAGCAACATTTATCTAATACAATCTCTATCTATTTAATCATGAATATTTCATGCTTTGTTTCCTTTTGCAGCGACTTTTTATGCTTAGACAAAGCTTTCGGAATCCCAGCTAATCAATACAATAGTACTATGAACTAGTGATCGCCCCGTGCTAGTTGCGGTACTTGTAATAGTACACAAATACTATAGTTTAGCGATCGCCTGTGCCAGTTGCGTAAGTCCTGTAGAAGTAAGGTTTGACATTTACCAGTGTGCAATTCAATGGCTCAAATATTTGAAGGCTCAACCAAAGTAGATAATTATACTCATGTTGCTCAACTAGCTCAAGTTCAAGCAGCAAGCAGCTTGGTAGTACACAAGCAAAAGCAGACAATTGCTTTGTTTTACTTCAATGGTAGAGTTTATGCAATTGACAACCGTTGCCCTCACATGGGTTTTCCGTTGAAAGGCAGTACTTGCAAAGATGGGATTGTTACCTGCCCCTGGCATTATGCTCGTTTTGACCTCGCAAGCGGTGGAACGTTTGACTCCTGGGCAGATGATGTTCCTTGTTTTCCTGTAGAAATTCGTAATGGGGAAGTGTGGGTAAATTTAGCACCAACTGTTGATCTTGATTCCCACCACCGCCAACGTTTGCAAGATGGTTTAGAGCAAAACATTTCCCTAGTCATAGCCAAATCAACGATTGCACTGTTAAACATGTCAGCTAAACATGTCAGCCAATCCGGCCGAACCATTTCTCATAGGGCTGAAATTTGGTACTCGTTATAACAAAGCAGGTTGGAGTACAGGTTTGACAATCCATACTTGCATGATGAATCTACTACCTTATTTAGATGCTCAGGATAAAGCCTGTGCTTTATTTCACGGATTGTCAGCAGTAGCAAATGATAGTGCTGGTGCGCCACCAGAATTTGTTGTTCACCCATTACCCAACTCGACAGTTGATTTTGCAACTCTCAAAAGCTGGTTTCGACAATTTATTCAGGTGCGAGATACTGAGGCAGCACAAAGGTGTTTAGTATCTGCGCTCGCTTGTGGCGCAAACAGGGAGCAAATTGCAGATATGCTGTTTTGTGCCGCGACGGATCACCGTTATCTTGATGTTGGGCATACGTTAGATTTCATCAACAAAGCATTAGAGGCACTTGATGCAGTAGATTGGCAAGCAGCCGAATCGATTTTGCCTAGCCTAATTCCGGGTTTAGCGAATGCCGATAGGATGGAAGAATCTAATTCTTGGCGTTACCCTGTCGATTTGGTGGCAATCTGTGACTTAGCTTTTGAGCAATTACCTACTGTATTAAGTCAAGGAAAACCTCGGCAAGAAACTTGGTCAAACGGGGATGAATTAGTCTCAATTTTATTGGGTGAAGATCCGCAAGCGATCGCTGATTCACTCCTGGATGCACTGCAATCAGGTTGTACACCAGAACAATTAGCCAGCATCGTCACTTATGCCGCAGCATTGCGAGTGGCTCGTTTCAATACCAATAATGACTTTGGAGATTGGAACTCGGCCCATCATCCATTTACGTTTGCTAATGCCGTACATCAAGCATTACGAAGAGTGCCAACAGTTGAACTACTCAAAGCAGTGTTTGATGCGGCGATGAGTGTCTATCTCAATCGGTTTTTGAATGTACCACCAGCACGACTGCCCCAAGCAAAAGACACTGTAGAAAATCCTGAAGAATTATTAATTCAACTACCAGATTTATTAAACCGTCAACAACAAGTAAACCAAACAGGGCAATTAGTAACTACTTATTTATATAGTGGTGGTAGCCCTGAAAAATTGATGGCAGTACTCTTGAAAATGATGCTGCGGGAAAACCGTGATTTTCATGTTATCCAAGAAATAGAAGCTGCTTTTCGTCAGTATTCTCTGCTGGGGAACACTGAGGCAGGGATTCATATATTAGTTGCTGCATCACGATATTTAGCTGCACATTCCCCCACTATGCGCTCCCAAGAACAAACTTATCAAATTGCCCATCGCTTACATCAAGGCGATCGCTTATTTGAGGAAGAAGGTTAAATAAAGAAAAGCTAAAAGTTAAACTATTAACAAAAAAGTGCTTTCACTTAAAAAAGCACTTTTTTGTTAGAAATTACTTCACCTCAATAGTTTAAACATCACAGTTGTGAGCAAGCATCAAATTAATGAATTTAACCTTCTAGAACTATCTTGAGTGGTTGATTAGGTTGGCGGAAATTGTGTTTGCAATAAAACTTCTATAGCTTTTTGCTTTTGTGGGTCTGCGCCTTGAGCATATTCTAGGGGGAATGGAATATTAATATCTGGGGTGACACCCTTGCCTTCTAGCCTTTGATTACCATTTACAAATACATTTGTAACTGCAATATAAAGCAGACTACCATCGCGCATAAAATAAGGACGACCTGCGAGTACTGCTCCTGCTGTTGGAGTTCCAATCACGGAGCCGATATGATTTTGTTGAAACCCAAATGCCAGAATTTCTTTACTACTACGGCTGCCCTCATTCACCAACATAACTACAGGTTTTTTCCATTGATAGTTATAGGTATAACGACGTTGATTTCGGGGAATGCTTGTAATGCTGAGATTGTGTTTGGCAGTAAAAATGTTGAGATAACTAACATCTCCGCCACCCCATCCATCTCTGATATCCAAAATTAGACAGTCAGCATCTTTTAAATGACCATAAATTAGTTCATCTTGAAGTTGTTGCCCGTAAGGATCTGCTGCGTTTGACCAAATATGGACATAACCAATTTTTTTACCACTTTGCTCAATTAACTCGGTGCTTGCTGTTTGAGCTTGTAAGAACATCGTACTAGCATCAAAAACTTTTGGTATAACAGCTATTTCTTGCTGGCTGCTTGATTCGGGTGAACGCTGGATTAATACTTTGACAGTTTGTCCTGCTTTAGCAGCAAAAGAATTTATGGACTGGTATGGAGAACCATCAACACCTAAAATTTGGTCTCCTGGCTTGAAACCAGCTTTTGCCGCCGGGCTGTCATCAATAATAGAACTAACAAATCTTCTGCCATTGATATCTTTGGTAAACAAGCCGATATCAGTATATTCAACTTTACCTTTTGGAAAAAACTGTTTTAATTGCTTTTTAAGTTCTGGGCTGCCTGGTACAAAAATCCCTAAAAGCTGATAGTAAGCAGGCTCATCTTGAGTGTATAGCCGAGTATGAGAAGATTTCAGTTGAGCCAACATTTGATTAAGGACAACAGCAACATCTTTTTTTGACTTAGCTTTGCTTATTTGAGGTTGATATTGTTTTTTAATAGCTTGCCAATCTACTCCATTAAATTTTGGATCATAAAAGTTATCGTTGACTGTTCGCCAAACTTGTTCAAAAAGTTGAGTTTCTGATGAGGCTAGTATTGGTAAAAGTGGAGAAATCAACCATATTAAAAGCAAAACAGAAATACTTATTAGCGATATTCTAATTAAGTGCTTAAAATAAAAAGGTCGAAATATTTTCATTTTTACTTTTTTGAATTGATAGGTTTATAACAAATTATGAAATTCCTAATTTGTTTATTTCAATTAAACTAATCAAACAGAGTTATTTCCATCATTCATACTGAAAAATGGATAGTATTTTTGTGTAAACGTTGCTGCTAATTTTATTTATAGTTGGCATAGTAAATGATTTCTTGATAAATGCTATCTCGCCAACCAATATAGATTCATCTTGGTCAATCTGTATTTAAGGAACTTGCATTCCGCGTTGCACAGCCGGACGTTGCTGCACTATGTTCACCCAGCGTTGGAGATGAGGGTAATTATCCAGTGATAAACCTTGAAACTCATAAATTGCTACCCAAGGATAAGTTGCTACATCAGCAATAGAATAGTCACCACAGATAAATTCATTATCTTGCAGTTGTTTATCTAGAACACCATAAATCCGTAAAGTTTCTTTTTCGTAACGTTCGATGGCATAAGGAATCTTTTCGGGTGCAAATCGTTTAAAGTGGTTAAGTTGCCCAAACATTGGCCCTACTCCTCCCATTTGAAACATCAGCCATTCTAGAACTTGAAAATAGCTTTTTTGATCAGTTGGTAAGAGTTTGCCTGTTTTTTGGGCTAGATAAATCAGAATTGCACCCGATTCAAAAACTGTAATTCCAGTCTCTTGGTCAACAATAGCAGGAATTTTACTATTAGGATTGATGGCAACATATTCAGGAGTAAATTGCTGTTGTTTAGTAATATCAATTTTGTGAAAATTATAGGGCAATTCAACTTCTTCCAACATGACAGAAGCTTTGCGTCCATTAGGCGTAGTGAAAGTATAGAGATCAATCATCTGCTTTACCCTAGAATGTTTGTAATTTCCGAGGGTAGTCTAGCTTTGATTAAGTGATTAGGATATTGACCGATAGAGAGATAATAACAATGCTAAAAAAGTCAGAAAGTAAAATATGCTCTTGCTGACATTCACACTTCTAAAAAGCCACTCTCAAAAATTAATTCGACGATAAATTTCCGTTAGCGGAATTTCTACATTTAAACTGTGTAGGAAGATAGATCGCTCAAGATCCGAGTGAACTTGCAATAGTCAGCGATCGTTGCTGTTACGCTCTTGGTTGTAATACTGCTCGATGTAAGGTTCTGTTTGGCTTACCAGCAAATATTCACAAAAGCTCTCTAAGGAGCGATATTTTCTAAACTTATCACCTCAATCATAAGCTTCAGTCGAGGGCGAAAGAACTTCGACTATGAGTAAAGGATTAACAATTTCATCATTGCGCTCATTGTTGAATTCTGGGGAACCTTGCACAACCATCAAATCGGTATAAGTCCCACACTGATATTCCTCAATCCAAACGCGCAAGTCACTATTATACAACCGAAAATCAGTATCTCTGAGCAAAAAACCCAAATAAATTAATAAGTTACTGGCGATGTCTGACGACAAGCCGCTTCGCGTCTACGCACTATGGGCTTCTGAACCTCCCGACATAGTAATAATCTCTCCATTGCGGTATTCATGGCGTTCTGGGCTGGTTTGTTCCATTGCCCGATACTCGTCTAATGTCAGGCGAGTTGTTACCATGTCTGAGGAGCTAGTTTCCGCAAAGACCACAATTAGACCTCTTAAATAATTAGCCCTAACACTATTATCTGTAACTGGAGAAAGATTTGGCAAAACTTGTAATGCTTTCTCAGTGACTAATACACCCCATCGCCTTGCACCAAGCCCTGATCTGCCAACTACTAAGGATTCTCATCAGTCCCCTTCAGAGCTTTTCGAGCCAGCTTGACATAAGTCTTCACAGTCTCAGGTTTCATTTCCAAGTCCAGAGCGATCGCCGCCAAAGAATCCCCATGCTCTCGACGGGCAAGTACAGTCGCCCAGGCGAGGACAATTCGCAATTCGCAATCCGCAATTCGCAATTAATAAACTGTATTTTTAGAATAGTTTCATTAGCTACTCCTGCTTGAGAGCTTTTCGAGCCAGCTTGACGTAAGTTTTCACCGTCTCCGGCTTCATCTCCAAATCAGTTGCGATCGCCGCTAAAGAATCCCCATGTTCTCGACGGGCCAGTACAGTCGCCCAAGTGCTGGCAATTCTATCGGTGCGCTCACCCCCCTTTCGTTTGCGTTGGTCAGTGAATATCTGGGTCAATTCTTCAATCCGTTGAGCCAGCATATCTGTGATCAACTGCTCGGCTGTAGCTGACTTTTGTTCTACCAACCAACCAGAGCGTGTTTGCCCCAAGCCGAAAGTTGTTTTATGCCCTGTCCCGCAGTAGGTAGCAAGCTTGAGCAAAGTATAGAATAGCTGTGTGAATTCGGTATTTGCCAAAGCTGCCTTACTCAATCCCAAGGATATTGCTCCAGTGAAACCAGTGACCGACCCTTGCTTACCTGCTGCCACTTTGGTTGATTCCAAACGGTGCTGATGGATGATAACGCTTTCATCAATCCATTCTAGAAAAGCCGCTTGTTCTACAGGCTGCTGCGAAAAATCATTCCACCGCCGTAAATAACTGTGAAATAGATTCTCTGGTACTGGCAGGGGGAAATGATGACCTTTACGCCGAAAACTGGTTGGTGAAACGAAACTGAGGTCAACTACTGATTGTTCAATGGGCGATTGCAGTAATTGGGCGTAAGTAGTTGGGGGATGGGCAATACTCACCTGTTTGATTTGTAAGGATGCTCCTCTCAAATCGATAACCGTCGGTAAAATAGTCAACCACTGCTTGAAAAACAATGCCACCCGTTGAGACAGCCCGTTGATATGCCAATGATAGATTTGGTTGGCGACTAGTTTCAGTTGCTTGCCGCTAGGGAGCAGTTGCCCTTCCAGTGCGGAGATACTAAAGGCTTTTTCTGACTCTCCATCGTGCAGGTACGCTGATAACTCTGGGTCAACTTGGCGCACTTGGTCGAGAAACCAAGCGTGGAGTCCAATCGTATATTGCGAGTAGAGAGAAGCCGTTGCTGTTGCCTCTAAATCAAACACTAAGCCTACCAGTTCCGTTTCATCTGTCCACGTAGGAACTGAGTCTTTCGGTGTTGATTTAGCTCTAGGCTTGCGCTTGGGGGCTGTGGCTGCTCTGGGCATCGTATGGGTTGAGTCGAAGAATGTTGAATATTTTAGGCGATTTCATCCCCCTTTGGGGAAAATTATTAATGAGCAGAGGTAACGGCTGGGATGGCGATCACTGAGTTGAGTCCCCTTGAGGGGTAATGAGGTTTGGAAACTGAATTGCTATTCAGCATTGGGAACACTACTTTTAGTTTCAGTCCCCTTGCGGGGTAATCAGGTTTGGAAACATAGGAATACTGCAAGCTTGGCAAACACAAGCAAGTTTCAGTCCCCTTGCGGGGTAATCAGGTTTGGAAACGCATGACCGCGCACTCTCTTTCCCAGTTCGTGGAATGTTTCAGTCCCCTTGCGGGGTAATCAGGTTTGGAAACTTGAGGTTGTGTCGGACGCAAGCAACATTATATTAGACGTTTCAGTCCCCTTGCGGGGTAATCAGGTTTGGAAACCTGAAGAGGGAGCTTATATTGTTTGTCCTACAGTCTATGACTGGTTTCAGTCCCCTTGCGGGGTAATCAGGTTTGGAAACAATTTATTTTTATTAATCCTATTCCTAAAGTTTCCGGTTTCAGTCCCCTTGCGGGGTAATCAGGTTTGGAAACCGCCCGGTTCTGAAACTATTACAGGGCAAGCCTC
Source organism: Aulosira sp. FACHB-615 (assembly GCF_014698045.1). Taxonomy (GTDB): domain Bacteria; phylum Cyanobacteriota; class Cyanobacteriia; order Cyanobacteriales; family Nostocaceae; genus Nostoc_B. Next base: position 22,467 of record NZ_JACJSE010000035.1, on the reverse strand, counting down.
CTGGGAAGCGATTTGACGAGTCGAAAATTTTGGTCATTTTCAGCCTCTCTTATTGCAAATTATTTGCAGCTTTCCCATTTTATGAAACGCTATAACTATTATTTTGTCAAGGTTCTGGCGATTTTGACGAGTCTCCAGGGTTTTTGACCCCGCTTTGACTCGACAATCATCAAGTCGATACCTTCATCTATCATAAGACGATTGTTTGCTCTTGTCGAGGAATTTCCGAACCATACGTGATGGTTCTTCTCACTGCACCTGCATCAAGCACGTATATTCGTACAGCATCTTCTTCTGGCTTGAGTAATTTTTCTATTTTGGTCTGTAGTGTAGCAAATTGAACGTTTGTTAAGAAGCACTCGAATACACTGTATTGAGTCCATTTACCATAGCCAGACAACAATTTGTGTAAACGAGTGCGACGTTTGTTAGCTGCTTTGTTATCTGGCAGATCATAAATAATTAGATAGAACAAGGTAGTCATCGCAAAGCAAGAGCTTTATAAGGAATACCTTCTTGCAAATGCCGACTGAGCAAGCGGGCTTGAAGTTCGATTGCCCGACGATAAGTGCATCGGTATTCAAAAACAGGATGTTTGAATTCGTCATTCATCTTACGCTCAAATGCTTGCAAAAAAGATTTTCGGGCAGCTTCTTTTAAACGATAAGCACCCAAACTTTCAGAAAAATCTTGTGGTTGTATTTCACGTTTATGTAATACTGTCAATACCACATTATCAGCTATCAAGGCGCGAAATTCTTCCATTAAATCCAGTACCATTGATGGCTGACCGTGATGAACTTCGTGTAAGTATCCAATATATGGGTCTAACCCAGCAACATGAACCGCAGCTGTTACTTGAACGCGCAATAAACCATAAGCAAAACTGAGTAGTGAATTCACTGGATCGGTAGGAGGACGACGATTTCTGCCATTAAAAGTCCACTGTTTTCCAACCATACTTGGCCAACAAGCAAAATATTCTCGTGCAGCTAAACCTTCAATTCCTCTTACTTGGTCTATAGTTTTCTGATTTTTAACTTGGCTTTTACGTTCTTTAAGAGGATTATTTCGTTCATTATTCCGATATAAAACTTGATATTGATTGTGAATTTTAGCTGCCACAATTGCTTTGACTAATTCCAAACGCTGCACAGGATCGTTATAAAGTTGATACTGTGCCAGTCGCAATTGTCCGTTACGGGAGTAACCAGGGAGTGCCGACCCCAAATATTTACCGAAGTTAGAAAGGTAATGAATGGGCATACCTAGCTCTAAAGCATAAACAAGAGCATCGCCTGTAACTTGAGGATTGCCCATAAGGACTACTTGCTCTACAGTTTGTGCTGGAATACTTTGTTTTTTCCAAGAACCATCTTCTTGCTTTAAAGCTATATTAAAAGCTTCATAGTTCTTGCTCAAAACAGCATCAGGTTGGGTAACGTAAAGAACTGACATATCAAAGGTGTGTAATTAGTAGTGAATAAAATTTGTTAATGAACTTGCACTGATTCAACCATCAGTTTCAGCAGCTTGTAAGTTTTGTAATTGTTTAACTTCAACAGGTAGACAAATTCCTTGGAGACTGCATGAAAGGCATTTTTTAGGATGACTAATCGGAGCAGGCATAGCCTTATTAGCAGCAAGTTGAGCAAGAGCGATCGCCTGCTCGGTCATTTGTCTTAATTGTGGTGTAAATGCTACTGTCTGCCTGCGGCGGTTAGTATGATAGAAAATATCGCCATAAGTAATATTGCGCCCTGTGCGTTCTTCTAAACATAAAGCAGCTGCACAAAGTTGAAAATGGTCATTAAGATGCTGTGCCATCTTGCCCTTTTTATATTCCACAGGCACAAGTTGACCGTCGCATTCTTCCACGGCATCAATAATTCCTGCAACTTTCAAGCGATCGCTCCAGACCCATTGCTGTTGATGAATCAGTGTTTCGCCTTCTTGAAACGTAGTTTCTTCATTGATGTTGCGGTGGATGTGTCTGCCTAAAATAATGTGTTCGTTATCTTCCATTTCACTCAGCACGTATTCCAGGTAAAATCTGCGTGGGCAATATTCCCAAGCGTTGAGATACGCCAGGGGTAAATAGTCCTCAGTCATCTCAATTTTGAATTTTGAATTGATGTTTGTCCCATTCCCATTGTTGTTTTCCGACCTACTCCAGCAAAATGGGCGAAATGAGCTAAAACTGTCGCAATTTTTGCTTGTTCATTATCATTAAATCGGTACCTTACCCAACCTTCAGCTCCAATTTCTCCACCAACTTCTAACTTAAAAGCATGGGTTTTCAATTCAAAAGCTGAAACTAAACAATTCCATTTAATTTCGGGAAACTTTAATTGGGGTGGAGCAAAGTGGTTCCAACGCCGCAGTAGTCCATTAAAAACTAAATCTGGTAATGGAAATGGCTGTATTGCTCCACTCTGCTTAAAACTAGTAGGAGACAGAAATTGTAGTTTAATAGTGTTTTGAACAGGAATTTGCACTAACTTCTCAAAACTACTAGCATGGGAAATGTCTATCTCTTTGCTTAATCGGCAAGGAACACCTGCTAGATTTATTTCGCCTCCCAAATTGCTATGTATTCCCCAAAGCAAGGGTGCTAAGAGTTCTTGTTTAAGCAGAGTAATTCTTAGCTGTATTTTTTTTGACGAAAAATATTTTATTCCCAAGGTAAAGGGTACGCTTTCTTGCTGATGTAAATGTTGGGCTAAGGCAGGATTTGCATTAGCAAACCATTGAAAGCATTGAGCATGAATAGCTCTTCCTAATGTTGATGGTAATGATGCAGCAGCAACAAGAGAAATTTGAATCGTATGTAGAGTATCAGTATCGGTTTCAACTCCTACCATTTCATAGGCTTCTTGCTGCCATTCGACGTAATTACTTTGACTTATACGCCCACAGATGAGTTCCATCAGCTTCGGATACAAACTCAAATCCGGCATCACAGGCATAATTTTAGAGACACCAGCATGAGTCTTCAGCCCAATCCAGGCTGGTTGAGGTTGGGTTTGGGGCAACCAAGAGATTAATGGTGTGGGGTTAGTTACTGTTTGTGTGCGTTTGAGAACTAACTTTAACCCGGTTAAATTAGTTTCAATATCTTTGGTAAATGTCATAACGTGCGCTGCTAGATGTAAGTTGCACGGGGAGAAATCCAGGTTTGATTACTCGGTCTTTATCTGGTTGTGCTTTATCTGTGGAATAGGGATTGATGCGATTAAAAGTAGTTTTCTCACCCAAGTCGTCCATCGGCTGAACTGTAAAACCAAAAGTTGAATTGTGTTGAAACAACGGCTCAAGAGTTTGTTGGTTGTATTGTGGCAGGTATTGAAAAAAGCAACCCCGCTTACCAAAGTAGTTAATTAGAGAGAATAGTTGCTCTAACTGCGTTAAGCGGTCGCTGGGGCCGCAACAGATTTGCAAATGACCTTGCATATAAACCCATTCCCGAAAAACAAAACCATCTTGCATTGGTAAAGTAGAACGAGTTTTATCGGCTTTATCGGCAGTTTGGTCGTAATAACGAAGTTTGTAACCATTACGATTCACTACTAGTTTTTCAGGTGGGCAAACGTAAATTCTTAAGTCTCGAATCCAGTCAAATTGGCTTTTCATCCACTGCTCAAAGTCTCTTTGATGTTGTTCTCCTTGACTTTCCAGCAGAACTTTTAACAATGCCATTTTGATAGCATAAGGAGTAGGCACAAGGTTAGACCGAGCCGCCATACTAGTAGCATCCGAACGCTTCAGGGAGAAGAGGCTAACTGGTTGAAAGGTAACAGTTAGCCATTGCTTGGCATTTACTGGCAATTCTGGTTGAGGAGTGTTTGACTTATTCAATCGCTTCGGCATGGTCGCTCTCCCAAGGTTGTGCTTGCTCAATTAAGGTTTGAATTTGTGCGGCAAACTGAGCAATATTATCGAAATCAAAGCAAAGTATTGTATCTGCACCGTTAATATTGTTTAACGTATCAGCCAAGCTATGAATTTGATGGCTGTAGCTTGCTTCTAAAGAACTAATCATTGGTGCAGGACAACGGCGGGTACTAACAGTAATCACACCTTCAAAATGGTCAGGGTGAGGTAAGTTAGTATTGCGTTTTGCTCCGTTGGGTTGAAGATAGGTATACAAAACACTTTTGAGTAAAGCATCTAAACGTTTTTTACGTTCTGTCGCATTAATGCTGTATTTGAAAGTATGGGGATTGTAACCAATGCGAAATGCTTCAATGTTCAAGACAGTTGCATATAACCCAGAACTTAGTTGCACATTGTAAGGCGTTGGGTTATCCGTGCCGTACTTAGCATGAAAGTAACTTTGAGTCTTGACGAGAGTTGGTAAACCAACAACTGCACCAAACTCAATTACAGACTCGCGTTTGAGAGTTTGTCCGCCTTTGACTGTGACCATGAATCCTTCTAAATCACTCATGCTACAGCGTTGGATAACTTGATGGGTTTTAGCTGCTAAATCAGTGTCGGCATCTGTAAAAATTGGCAATCCTTTTTCTAAGTCATAACCGATGCGATCAGGATGAAATTGCTTGCCACCTTGGGATAATGCTAGTTCGTCTTGAATAGCAACACGATGTAAATGTTCTGCTTGAATGTGCTTGAGCATATCCCCAGAAACGCCATTGACAGAATCTGGTTCATTCATCCCTTTTTGAATAATGTAATAACGACGAGTTAGGGTTTGATTACCTTCGTTTCCTTCATTATTCAAAGCATGAAGCTGCCAAGACAAGGAACCACTAATAGAGATTGAGTAAGCTGTAAATTGTGTCTTAGTCATCGTTTGATTCTCCCGAAATTGCAGTATCGTCTAAGTCGTTAATATCTTGTTCAGTGTCAGTTTCTAAATCATCATTCTTAGGTTTAGTCCAACGAGCATAGCCATAAGCAATTAAGAGGTTGGCAACTAGTACAGTGTCATTTTCTGTAACTAATTCCACTAAGCGATCTAGGTCTTCTTTGGTTGTCCAAACTCGTTTAAGAGATTTACCTTTTCCTTGTAATTGCTCAGACAAGCGTAAATTCTCAGCTTCGTATTTTGCTAAAAAGTCAGTAATTTCCTTTAAGAAATCATTTTTTGAACCAGATTGGCTACTTAAACGTTGTGCTAAACCGTAAGTTCGCTGCCATTCCAGTTCTTTTAATCCTTCTTTTGTTTGTACTTTTCCTGCATATACAGTTGCTTGGTTAATTGCTTTGGCTATGCGTAAGAAACTGGGGTCTTGGGTAATTTTGATAAAGTCTGTATCCTTTTTGGTCATTGTGTTTAACCCTGCAACGGAAAATAAACGTGGCGGTCTAGCTTTCGGATCTGCCAGCCGTTTAATAACATAATCTGCATAACTAATTTGAAAAGGGAAAAATTGACGCAAACTTGTGCCAGTAATAAAGTCTCGATAAGCAGTTAATAGTTCACTGTGTCCATCCTCTGCTGACAAAGTGCTAATTACCCACAGATGCTCTTGTAAAACACTTTGGTAATCTGCTAATTCTTGAGAATTTTCTGGACGAATCCAAGCAGGAAGCCCTAAACTGAAGACTTCTTTAACTCCGTAAACTTGACCTTTAGAACCAAAATGAGTTCCAACAAAGCTCTTGACAAAATGGTTAATCGGTTCCCAAATATCAAATTCATCAACTTCTGCATCAGCTTGAGAAGCGTGGTTATTTAAGAGTTCTTGACAAAATCGCAAAACCAACTCCGCATCGAATCTAGCTATACCATGCCCACCAGAAGGTGGATTATACTTACGCAGTTGATCTAGTACTTCTTTGTATTTACTCAATCGGATATCTTGAGGTTCTAGAACAACTACTCGCCAGTCAAAAACACGGTCAGCAATTTTAATCCGTTCAGTGACACCAAAGCTAAATAAACCCCCAGCAATCAACCATAAACTTAACCAATCTGCTTTTTGAGAATCTACTTTATTGCTATCTGCCTTAACTCGGTTAACTCCTTGAACTGATGTTGGTAGATAAATTTTGACTGCACTGGCTACCTCTGGCAATTTACAGTTAGTAGCTTGAGTAAATAATTTCTGACAACGGTTAGTTTCTGTATCCAGTTGAGAGTTAATCTCTTCACTAAATGCTTGGAATAGTGCAACCAGTAAAGCACCGTAGTTTTCTTTAAGTTGATATCCTAAGTGCCACAGTTCGTTATGATTGCGATCGTGCCTCATGGAGGTGAGAATTACTCCATTTTGAGTACTAGGATGGGGTGGTTTTGGCGCTTCTTCATTCCATTGCGGTTTACCCCGTTGCTGAAATACGTAGTCTTTATACAGTTTCCGTTTTTCGCTCTCCTTTACTGTGTCAAAAAAGTCTGTTTCTGAAGGAATTTTGCTGATGTCCGTTTTTTGACCTTTAACTGGTGGGAAAGGATTAGTATAATCAAGCTTGGCGATCTCCTCTAGATTTACAGCCTGTTTTAATTGGATGCGGTAGCGCGTACCTTCATCGAACAGCCCAACATCGCTTTTTTGATTTGTTTGTCTTAAGGCATACTCGACAAGTTGCACCAAACCCAGTAAAAGCAATGTATCAGCATAATTCCCGTATTTTTTAGTAACGAATAAATGCTCTATCATCTGGACGTTTGACCGATGAGAGTGGTGAACTGAATATGATTCTATACCCCGTTGGAAGAGGGGTATTCCAATCGCTTCAAAGCTATGTATTATGTAGTTGTACTGAATGCTGATCGCATAGTCTTAAAGCTCTGACCACCAGTAGATAAAGTTGCAAATACTCAATTTGGTCAGTAGTAAATCGATTCAAATCGAATTTTTGTTTGATTTGGTAAACATTTTTGCTGAGAGTGGCTGGTGGCAAGGATAAAGTAGGGGGTAGATACCGCAGCATTGTTTTCCAACTTTGAGCGATCGCTTGTTGTGCTTGCGGGTGTAGCTGTATGGTTTTAATCCGAGTTAAGTCTGATTGTTCCCATCCCCCAGCCCAAGCAGAGTGATGGCGGCCTGCTGCTAGTATGACTGTGTGCCGTATGTATTGCATCTGTTCTTTGTTGGCAGAGAAATCATTCTGTAATAAAGGCACTAAGCATTGATTCAAAATATCTTGAGCCAAGTATGCACTTTCGACAGCATGATTGGGACGCTGATGTTTTTTCTCGTAGGCTTTGAGAGCAGCTTTTTGCTCCTGGCATTCGGGATTATAGTCAGTGTGTGCCAGTAAGTGTGCTTTGGGGTTTTTGGCTTGGAATGAAGAGTGAGCGATCGCTTGCCATCCCCGCATTACTTCCTGCCATTTGATTTGAAGTTTACCTAAGTCGTGGGTGAAAATAGCTAACAACACCAGCAGTTCAAACAATGCTTCTGCTTGTTGCTGTTGTATTTGGGGAAAGATTTTACTTTTAATTAATTGTCCACCTGCTTTTAAAAGTTCATCTCGGACACTGCCATAAACCGTATCCACAGGTTCACCATTTTTCAGACGAGTAGTTTTAAAGGAGTTGCACCAACAAGTCCACATACAGCCCAAGTGACCAATATATGTATCCATGTGATAGCGGTACTCATTTTTGATGAAGCGTTGTGGTTTTGGCGGTGATGCAAAACCATTACCAAACTCATTAATACCAATTAGTAAACCAATGTGTTCGTCATAGTAGAGATAGCGGGGATTAACCAAAATCTGAATACTGCTAACCAATACCCCACGGGAGGTAATAGGAGTACAAACAGGTTGGCTATAAGTTTCAGATTTTTTCTTTGGAAGTTCAATTCGCTTAAAAATCCAGTCTCCTCCAAAACCTGCATTTTGAAATTCTCTCCAGGCTTTGCAAAGAGTAGAGATTGGTACTGAAAAAGCCAGTAGCTTTCGGGGATCGATGGTTTCTTCTTCAATGTCAATCATTGGCGTTTGTTCCCAGACAAACAAGCTGCGATTGTCTACAGAACGAATTAACTCGCTGGCAGCAGATTGATCACCTCGAAAATATGCAGTTTCAAAATGCTGTTCAAACTGCATTTGGTTATTTTGTCGGCGCTGCTGTTGTAATAAATCTTCTGCGGTGTGAACCTGATTAATCCAAGCTTCTTCAGTCCGAAATCCAACATTTTCGTGGGCTTGTGCTGACTGGGTGTGTGCTTCTAATACTTGCCATGTCAGTTCGCACGTTTCTTTAGGATAAGGTAGATAACTTTGCTTTTTGGGTTCGGATTCATCTTCTTCTAAATCTGCGATCGCTATGGCAGTCGAAGCTGGATTAACTTCAACTGTAGGATAAATAAAAACTTCTCCTTGCTCACCCCGGAATCGAGCGCAACGTCCTGCCCGTTGTAGAAGTGAGTTCATTGGGCAAAGTTGAGTGTGCATGACTTGGCAGGTAATGTTGATTCCCGCTTCAATTACTTGCGTAGAAATCAAAACGTAGCAATTGCCATCATCTTTCCAATCTTGAGCAAATATAGTTTTGAGTTCGGTTTCTTTCTGGGCGCGGTGTTCTGGTAAAAATCTAGAATGCAGCAGTGTAACTTGTAATGTCTCGTAGTTTAGTTCTTCTAAATCTCTGAATAATCCCTGAGCTTGAGAGACTGTGTTACAGATGACTATCACTCGTTTACGCCCGTAAGCTTGAATATCGTCTATGATGACTGAGGCGTTAAGCGGATGAGGTAGAGCTTGGAAGGTACGGCAGCGATGACCTTCTATCGCCTGTAAGTCTGCGTCTTCAATTTGAATAATTTCCATGACTAGTCAATCAAGTCTTTGATTTGGGTTGCAAGTTCATTTGTGAGTGTGGCGGTCATCAGTAAAAATGGTGCGATACCTTTGACCTGTTGCAAAACTTTAAGAACAGTAGCGAAAGAACGGTCTGGGTCAAGCAGGTGTAATTCATCAAATACTAAGTAGGAAGCGAAAATTGCTCCTGAGTTCACATTAGCAGAACCACGACCAACTGAGTAGGGAATATTTAGGAAGCTACTTAACATCTGGTCAATGGTACAAAAAACGATATCACCTTCAAAATGCGGGTCTTCTGGGTTCTCTCCTGTTTGCAGAGTTATTACAGGGGAACGAGATGATGGATAAGCTTTTTCCCAGTTGTCAACTAAATTTTCAGCACGTTGGCGCAGACTGTTGGCTAGGGTTCGCAGGGGGACAACGTAAATCAGTTTATTGGGGAAATCAAGGTTGAGATGTTTAGCCAAAAGAAAAGGTGCGATCGCTGTTTCCGTTTTTCCTGAACCTGTGGGTGCGCGAAGGAGTATGTCTTTACGGTTGAGGATTTTAGCGATCGCTTCTCGTTGAAAGTTGCGTGGGGGGAAGGTGGTTAGGGTTTGAAAATATTCATCAATCATGAATTAGTCTGAGCAAGAAATTTCATCCCTAAACATACCGCATGGTTGGAAGAGGGTTTTTCCGAAAGGTTATGGCGGGAGGATGAAGGTTCAGACGAAAAAATTATTATGCACATAACAAAGATGATTCACTAATAATGAAACTAATCAATCCAATAATTTGATATTTTTAATTTGTCCATTATCTTTTAAAGCAGTAATTTGGACTTTAACCATTTGTCCTTCCTGTAAATACTTAGCTTTTTTGTGTTCATCTGTAGTTCGCTTAATATCAACTAACATTTTATAAGTGACTTTAATCCCAATGATTTTGATAACCTCCGCATCTAAAGTTTGACCAATTTGAAATTCTTGAGATGGTTTAGACTTTATAATTTCATTTTGGCAGTATGGCTTTAAATTATCTAAATTTAGGGTTTGATGTCTTCGATTGTCTGACATATCCATTACTTGAAATGGAGTTGGCAGTATCAGACGGCATTTATACTCATTAACTGTTTTATCATCTTCCTTAACAGGCTGACAGATGTAGTCATTTGTTGTTATGTCTCGTTCTATTTCCATGTATCGTGTTCTACTTACAGGTGGAAAAATATCCCATCTCAGCATAGTTAGTAACATTTTGATACGTGGTACATCCTTTAGCTTCAATTTTTCATAATCTTGTTTGTCTGGATAATCTTGGGGAAAGTCAGCTTCACTAATGTGCGTAGTTACATATTCCTCAAACTTCTGAATAAATTCTTTATGCTCATCATAAGTAGCAGGGCGATCGCCACTTAACCAGTTATTATCATCAAATAGCTGTGTGTATCGCTGCTTAGGTTCATTACGATATCGTTCATTAAGGGAAAGTTCATATTTTTCAATCATTACTGCACCCATACCTAATGGCTTTCCCATACCAAGGGAAAGCCGATATTTTTCTTTGCTATCAAGGCCAAGTAATTTGACTTTCTCTACATCTTCGACTGATAGGGTTAACACCCATAAAAGCGCACCCAGTTCTACATCACTGAGATTCTCAAAATAAATGGTGAACTCAAAAGAAACTCCTGATTGAATTGGCTTAATTTCCGTGTACTGGGATTGTTTATCTTTAATTTCAGCTTCAGTTGCTTTGGTTTTAATTCTGTCTATGCCTACATTTCCCTTATGCCAATATAGTTTATGTCCCCGAATTACTGTGTCTTGATTGGGTTGACTAGCATAGTGCTTCAGGCTTTTCTTTTCGTGGCTTTTTTGGACTAAGTAGTGCTGAAATGTTGTTGGTTTAGGAGTAGCCAGAATTTGTGGTGTAATGGTGTCATCAGTCAGCCAGATACCATTTTCTTCACTTTTATATTGAGCATCACTGAAAAATATACGTCCAGCACGAGATTTTTCCTGTTTTTCTTTTTTATTTTTATCAGAACCTTGTTCTTTGTTCTCGTTTTTACGCCTAACAAAGCCAAAAATGGCATCAGCTAAGTCAATTTTGTCAGATTCACCTACTTCTTCAGGGATAAAATCAACTGCTGATGCGGCTTTACCATCATTTTTAGGAGAATAAGGAATACGAAAGTTAGGACTTTGACCAAATAACCTAACTACCTGTTTGGACTTGATTTCACAGTATGAGAACATTTCACTGTAAAAAATAGGTCTGCCAGCTTCCAAAACTCCCATATTTTTATCAAATGGTTGCTGCTTTTGAAAATCTGTAAGTGCGTCACGGTAATGCTTGATAGCAGCATCATCAATTTTTAAAAGTTGAGTTCCGGTTTTGTCTTCAGCTAGCACAATGCCGTGATTTTGCCGAGGAGATTTACTGCTGTCACCCTCTTGCTTCATATTTCCGCTAGTTACAAGCCATCCTCTATATTGATAAGTGTTTGGATTGGCACTAATATTCTTGGCAAAAGTGCGTCCATTCTTTGAATAGGTAGTTTCAAAGCTTACCTCTTGATATTGTGGTAGATAACCTGCTTGATTTAAAGTAATAAATCTAGGAGTGAACTGATTAGCAATTGTTCGGATATCTTGTTCACCAGCTGCTCTTTTTGCTCTTCTATCCTCTTTAACCCAGACAAATGATGTATTATTATTTCCCGCAACTGTTTGGGAAACTGGACGAATAAACCAACCTTCTTGAGTTTCGACTAGATAACCAGCTTTTACACTTTTCAGCAAATCTTTATATAGTTCGTCCAAAGGATCTTGCTTATCAGCAGCAACTGCACGGAAGAAAAATTTTGAAGCATCTGAGACTCTTTCAATCTTGCCAAAGCTAACAATTTCAACTAGAGTTCTCACCATTCCACGCAAACTGCTACCAGGCAAAACGGGATACTGTTTTGAAGGATACTGAAAGAATTCAGCCTTTTTTTTGCGTTGTTCTGGTGTTAGTTCTTCGTTCGGTTTATCTCCAAAATCTACAAAATCAGCAGGTGTTAAGCCACAACGAATATATAAAGGTGATTCAGTTTTTAAGGTACATACAATTTTGCCAGTGTGACGGTCAGAATAGTAGCGGTTGTTATCGCGTAATTTACCATTACATTCAAGTTTTGCTTCAACTACTTTTTCTGGTATCTCTACAAAGTTATAAGGAGCAACTGCTTTACGGTCATCAGGCACTTTTTCTAGATGTTTAGGATTCATAAATTTTTTCTTTTGTGAGAGATACAAGACGACTGAGAAAAATCCGAGCTACTCCATCTTGGTCATAATAAAAATAGTGATGTACTTCTAGTCGAAGTGGACGATACTGTTTCTGTTTATCCTGGCTAAAAGTAATCCCTGTGATGGGAGCAGCATATTTAAGCCCCTGAGAACCATCTGAAAGTATGGTAAAGTTACCGTTTGCTTTTCCTTGAGTACCCCAGAGAATTTGTGATTCTGGTATTAAACCTATTTTTTCTTGTTCAAGTAATTCTGATACTTGGCTTTGTAAAATTAGCCGCGATCGCCATTTTCCATTACTATTCCATAGTAAGACCTCACCAGCTTCTCCAAATATCCGGCATTGTTGTAATGTTGACAGACGTAATGTAGGAAAATCATACTCAGTAAAAGCTTGCTTAGAAGTTTCTAAAATGCCGCTTTCTACTTCAAAATGTCCCCAGACAACTCCATCCTCTGCATGAGCTAACACGTACCGTAACTGATAATCTTTAGTAATTGCTTGTTGCTTTAACCAATCCTCTAGTGATAGTTCAATTGTTTCTGTTGAAACTTCCTGACACAAATCTTGATTCATGGTGCTTGCTCCAAAAACTTTTTAACAAACTCTTCCATTTCATCTTTATCTTGTTTGCTGATTAGTAGTTTCCGATTCTCCTCAGAGATTACCCACTTGTGTTGTTGCCAAACTATAGTTGCTTCAACTCCCTGCAAACGTCCTCTCCCAATACTGCTAGTACCACCTATTGGTAAATCACCCGTCCATAAATCTTTAAGTAGCAGCAGAAGTAACCCAATTTCATATCCCTTTGGTTGACGTAGTTCCAGTTCTAGTTTTATATGCGCTGTGTTACTACTTGTATTGCTACTTTTTTTTAATTTACCTTTAACTTTATTAATTTTTTGACTATCCTCTTTTTTAGAGATACTAAAAACAGGTTGTTCCTGAAACAATGCTCCGTTATATGCTCCGCCTGTAAAACGGTCAATAGCAATTCGGCTTTGTACAATGTCAACTGTATTTTCTATCAAGCTTTCATGAATAACTAAACGACTAGCCTTTGCTTGTTTACTTTCTTCTTTAACAAAGCCAAATAGGTCATACACAATTTGTAAATTCTTATCTAAAGTATTCACTATTCTCTCGGCTCTATGCCACAGCACTCCTGCTAAACTTGTACCAGAAACAACTGGCTCAGGTTTGTCTTTTCTATAGGAGTGCAAATGTACCACATCGGGAGAACATTTGTTTTGAATTAAATCTTGACCAGAGCGAATGAGTAAGGGGCTGGCTAGTTGGAATTTGGCAGTGATGAAGAGGCGATCGCGCTTATCTGGCTTATCTACCTTTAGCTTCTGGAGGTGTGTATTACTCAATAGCTTGTCGCTTGGTAATTTAGTAGCATAAGGTTTACCCCAAGGTCTTTCAAATGTTAACCAAGCAATGCGATCACTATGTTTAGTTAAATCAAATTCCCAAACTTGCCACTCATCTACATGACAGCGACCAAAACCCCGTCGCTTTTTCATTCCAATAGCAATTTCACCATTCTTTAAACCTTCTAAAGCTAAAACAAATGCTTGTTTTAATTCATTCTCATCTTTATCTTTTTCAATTAACAACTCAAAGTTCAAAGGAAACTTAGTTCCTGCTGGCAAGAGTTCCAAGTCGTATTTTGCCTTGTGAGACGCAGTACCAGTTGCACCATCTATTTTGACTCCATCTCGTATTTCAACATTGTGAATAGTGCTACCTATTGCATCATGAATAATTAAAAGACTTTGACTATCTTTTTCTCTTAATGCAATTTTTTCTGCTTCATTTTTATTACTTTCATCCTTGTAAGCAAATAAATTACCAAACAATTTTGCAGCTATATTATCACGGCTTTCACTTTTCGTGTAATTACACTGATATTCATGTAAATAATTGCGTAAAGCACCAGCAATTGATGACCCTGTTAGTAAAGGGTTATGACTAATACTGTCAAGTAACAGCATCATATCTGTAGCACCTTCAGCATCACCATTTCCCAAACAAGTTGGCTTATCCAGAACCAAAACACCGCGTACAATGATGCGCTTAATAATATGTCGTCTTTCGCGTGTTCTATTCATCTTGTTTATCCTTTATCGCTTGTTTGGCAACCGCAATAATTAGCCGTAGGGTGTATTCTAGCTTCAGTTTTTCAACTAAATCTAATGGAACTGATTCACCTGCAACATTGACTTCTAAATAGCTTGAATTTATCCAACTATTGGGGTTATTTAACCATTCGTAAATTTGGATTTTGAAAGATTTATAATTAATTTTTGTGTCTTCAAATTGACTATTGGCATTTTTGGGTAAATTTCCCAGTAATTGAATAACTGGATTTTTGCTTCCCTGATTTAAAGATTGTCTACATACAATCATTAACCGGGAAAGTTGGCTATTGCTGAGTTTGTTGGGTTTGAGTTTATAATTATCAACCTTCTCTAAAAGTTGCCTATCTAGCTTTTGTTCCAATAATCTCTTCGCCATCTTTTGCGCTAGTTGACTGTCTTCTGAATTTGGGACTAGCTGTGGTTGCTCCCTGTTAGTTTCTCTTTTTGGTAAACAAGCATTAAATATTGCTTCTTCCTCTAGCCAATTGATAGCAATTCTTCCAAAACCATCAACCCGCCTTTCACCAATACCTTGATTTTCTACTAAACAAATTTTTTCTGAATCTAGTTCTCTATCTTCTTTATTATACTTAAATACAAAAACACTACCTGCTGCTAAAGCTGGGACTTGCGGTAAAGGTAATCCCCATTTACGGTTAAATCCCCCAACAATAAGACTACTGGTATAACTAGATTGTGGTTCTAACTTTATATCTAGTAATTCTTCTAATATCTGAGTTAATGACTCAACTTTTTGATTAATTTCATCTCCTGTTGAGTTTGGTGGCGTGGCAACATAATGACCCCATTTATCCCGTAAAATTAGATCGCTGAGAAGAGTAATACGGATTAGTTCTCTGTCGTTACGGTCTTCAGGCTCAATTCCCACTTCGTCCCAATAATCATGCTCTTCATCCTCTTCTATAGGAATAATCTGAGTATGTCCATATCCCGCACTTTGAGAACCGCCTAACCAAATTTCTTGTGGTTCTAGTAACAGCTTAATTTTTTCTATATCGTCAGGATCATCACAGAGAATTACAGCCTGGAAATATTGTTCGGAATCTAAAGCCTCATAGCGAAATATTGCACCATTATCTTCATCACCTCTGCCTTTTTTGCGATTTCGCATATTATGAATGTTAATGCGTCGCTTTTCTTTGTAAAGCACTATATCTTTATCATCTACAGTGCAAAAACTCTCATCTAGTGATTTGTATGAAATATCTTCTTCCGGTGTTTCGTAACTGAAATCATAAACAGTTATCTCGTCTAAATTGGAAATGTCATCACCCTTTTTCTTTAACCAAGAGCGCGGTACAGGTAGAGTGCGCTTTTGTTTTTGTTGATCGTACAAATAAGCATTTAAATATCGGGTATTACCATTAAAGAATAAACGCTTTATATCTGGATATTTTGATTCATCTAAAATATCATCTGTACTTTTTAAATTGTGACGTTGGAGATATCGACCAATCAACACTCCCCGAATCATGCTACCTGGAATATAAGGAAAAGATACATCACTGTTCGGGTCTCCCTGAAGCGAAGTTGCTAACAATGGTTGTGTAGTGTGCAGTAAAAAAGTAATTGCTTTCATCCCCTGGTTTCCTGCTCAAAATAACGAAAATGCTCTTGAGTAATTTCTTCACCAATTGAGTCATGTAGTATACAATGAACATGACCCCGACCCCGGTTACGTCCGCTACCAACTCTTTGCAGTGCTAATGTGCTGACTGCTAAGAGTGCTACCATATCTGCTGTTGGTTTTTTTTCAAATAACAATGGTGCGGTGAAGCATAAATCTCGCAAGATAACCCGACTAGAGCGTAAGCTATGTTCCACGGGTGCGCCATCTTCAGGGTCAATAGCAGTTTGACGGCGAATAGTGGTAAGAGAAGCAAGAACGTCTACTTCTGTGAGTCTTCTTTCCTGACCTCTGCGTTCTCTTTCCTGTTCTTGGTCAAGTTGAAGTTTTACAGCCTTTCGCAAGTCTTGGGGTAAACAAGCATCGCCAACGTGCATCTTGGAGATAGTTTCCAGGGTGCTACCAGGTATGCCAAATAAATGTTCGGCGGCTTGTTCCCAACGGGAAAGGGGTGGTTCAGAAAGCACACCAATCAAATTGTCGCATTCTTCACTCAACAAGCCTTTTAAAGTACGTCCACGTAAGTAGGGAAATCCGTTAGCATCATGCTCTACTTCTTGGTCGATTAAACCTGCTACTCCATCACCACGCCCAAAAGTTGTATCACTCAAAAGTAGCATTTTCAGGTAATAAATCTCCATCGGTTTTCTCCTTTAAAGGAATGTGAAATTCCATTGCTTCAATGGCATCAAAATAACCGCAGACTCTCGTATTTGTTCTGGGGTCTTCAGTCCAACCAGATTGATACAAGTCGTCATATTTTGATTTGCTAAATCGGGTTAAATATTTCTCATTCAAACCGTAAACCTGTAAAAACTGCTTTGTTTTATCTGAACCTTGCCGTAACTGTTCTCGCAAAGCTATCACTTTATTACGGCGACCTATCCAGTCAGGGTGCGTGTTGAATTGATTCACTACCTCAGAAAAATCATCCCAATTGCGCCAATCACTATCAGATTGCAAGTACAAAGGTCGCATGGTGAGATTTCCTTCCGTAACTTGATATTCTCGTTGACGGATATCGCTGATTGAACCTAACAAACCGCTAGGAGCAATGTGCCAATCAAGTGCAGAAAAATCTGATATTCCCAGTCGTTCTTTTTCAGAACGCACAAAGTTTTTAGCATTTCTGCACAGCGATTCACTTAATTGATATGCTCTAGCAAATGGATAATGTGTTTTGACAATTGCTATTCCTGCACAAGCTGTTAAATTTTTTCCATCTGCTACTTTTTGATCTGCAAATTCCTTCAGGTAAAGTGCTGCTAACGATAGTCCCAAGCGTCCATCACATACAAATGTAACGTCATCACCACCGTAAACTATTGGACGAAAAGGCAGATACTTTTCCCCATCTCTTTCTGTAATTGCAAACTGCTCCTGTAATTTACCATCTGCTAATTGGATAACTCTCTCAGCAACTTTTTTTAAAGCATTAACACCTGCCTGATTCACAGTTTTAGATAGTTCACGCATGGCAGTAATATACTCACGGTCTGTTTTACATTTCCTACCATGTTCTTTAAAGCGATCGCCCATCCCGTTACCATCAGCGTGAACTATAGCCATGTAACTACTTTTACCCTCAGTGCGGCCTAAATCATCAACATCATAAGGGACTATATAATTGCCTAGCGGCAAATTTTTAAATATAGTATCTTTTAGTTCTTGATTGGCTGGAGCTTTATTTTTAGGGTCAACGGCTCGGAGCTTTTCAACGATTTCTCTGGAGACTGGATAGCTAGTGGGTACACTGTAGCGATCGCTAGTATCTACAGCAGATAATCCAGTAGAAAGACAGTTAGCTGTAACTCCCAAACCTAGCAAAGGGACAGAAGGATTGTATTCGCGTTTTTTTCGCTCTAATTCTTTCATCAAACTATCAACAATTCCTGATAATTTGTTTCCCCACTCAAAGGGTTCACTGTGGGCTACTACAATTTTTAAGCCTGATGCTTCTTGCAATACTCTTTTGCTCAATCTTTTAGTAAATTTAATAGCACTTTCTTTATCTTTTCTGTCTTTGAAAAGAATAACTACATTACCACCTCCGGTATAGACTAATTCAGCATCAAGATTATCGTGTTCAATACATTTTTCTTCTTGTTTCGGTTCAGGAATATAAACATTTTCTCCAAATATTTGGCGTAAAGCGTACTTAACCCAACCATTGGTTGCTTGTTCTACTAAATACGATGCACCTATATTTTCTCGTAAACGATTACTTCCAAAAATATATGGTTGTATTCCTGTTGTATCAATTACAGTTGCTATGTATTTATTCATGGTGCGTAATAACGATTATTGTCGTCAATCCAATTTTTTATATATTTTTGAATATCATCAAGATGTTCACATCCAAAAACAATGATCTTTGGATCTTCTTTTTTTACTTCAGTATCAACTTTAAGTTCTGCTTCTAGTTCTTTGGGTTTGTCGTAACAACATACTAAAGCTACTCGCGCCTGTTCTCCACCTAATTGCTGCGCTCTTATATAAGCTTCAAATAGTTTGGATTTACATAAAGATTTACTAGCATCAGTAGTACAAGATAATGCAAATAACTGATAGCCCTTCATAAAGGCAACATCGAATTCAAATTTATCTTTTCCCTCTTCTCGTTTTTTCTTATCTCTGACTTTAAATGATAATCCTGTATCATGTATCAACCCAGGATTTGCTTGCGAAACCTCTTGAATTTTTTGCAACACGTAATGCTCTAACCAATTCCCTTGGAGCCATTCACAAAGATGCTTTAATTTCTCAAAACCAGCTTTATCTGCTGCTTTTTTAAGTGCTAACTCAGTTAGTGAAGAGTCTAAATATTTTCGGAGTAAATCACCAATTTTTTCTATATACTGTGCATGGTCTATATCCCAAAGAGCATTGCAATAATTACATATTTCTCTAATTTTTTGAAAGTTATTTTCTTTAAAATTTTCTAAGATATTCTTTCCTTCTTCCTGAATTTGTAGTTTATCTAATTCTTCAATTAACTTATAGCTGGCGATGTCAGGATTTAAAGGAATTATTAAATCCTTTTCAATTTTACTAAGTTCTGAATTAACCTCCTTCTTCCATTCCCATTCAGATAGTTTATTAGACTTTTTTTTCAATATCTTTGTCCCAGGTTTTAGCACATTATCACACCACCAGTGCCACGCAATTACTACTTTTTTATCAGTATGCAGTTTTGCAAATTCCATTGCTAACTCAGGTAGTAATGGGTTAGTTATTGGTGTTGTTTCCCAGCGTAGATCATGCAAAGCAAAGATTTCTTTTAAAGAGAGTTTTATATCTACTGCTTCAGCTTTAGGAGAATCATTGTCCCTATCGATGAACATTTGTAAAGTTCGAGCATCTAGATAACTAAATACAGGATTCTGAACTCCTGAAGCCTCGAATAAAGCCCGATAACCGTGAACGGACATTGCCTTTGTCCCACCTGTATAATTCAAACCAAAAGTATGCTTTGGATGGTTTGTTAAAATATTTTTTACTTCCGTTTGGATTTTACTTTTAATAACACATGAGTTGGCCTCATGTCTGACCAATGAGATTGGTTTGACATTTATACCCTTTAAACTTCTTTCCAAACAAGCTGCTTTACTAGTTGTATCTGTGCTGTGTACCAAGTAAACAGTACCACCCTCCTTCAACAACAGCTTTGCTGCAACATAGTTGGGTAGAGGATTCTCACCAATCAGCAAAAACAAGTGGTCTACTTTGTACGGTTTAAACTCGGATGTAGTCATGTGGTAGATGTGTTTAGTTTTTTTAAATTGGCATAACCCATATTACACAGTATCGGAAGTACCCCCGTCCAATACCTGCTACTTTAGTAAAAACACTTGAGATACTTTAACTGATCATGAGTATAACTTTTACTAAACTTCCACACCCCCATCTACTACAACAGCTTGCCAATGGCTCTATAGAGCAAAATCATAATCTCTCTCGCGCTATACGGCTATGGGCATTATTACGCTGGCTATATAGTGATAAAGCATACGCTACTCTTGCTGACAACTTTACTTATAACGACTGGCGACAAGCTTTCTTTACTAAAACTCACAAGGATGAAAAACTAGCAGACATTCTCAACCATCAAGATCCGGACTGCGCTTGTATTAAAACGAGTAAACAATGGTTTTTAGAATGGGGAGTATCCATAGAAGAATGGCAGAATTTGTTACAAAAATATATAAATATATCAATTTCTGACATTGACGAGCTTTTGAATGAACCTTTGTTTGCTCAAGTCCGTAAATCCCTTCAAAGTGATTTAGATTTATTAGTTGCTCGAAAATGCTTACAACTGTTAAATAACACATCTGGTAGAAGCAAGCATTATTGTCGAGCAGGTCAACTGCCAAATTTCATCACGTTAGAAAGTATTGATAGTAAATTAACGCTAGAGAAACAAGCATATTTAGCGGGAGCATTAGGTATGTTTAGTTTTCTAGATCCTGCATATCCTTTATTAGCTGAGGAATTCTCAGAAGAAGTTGATGAAGATAATTATCGCGTTTTTTTATACGTTGACTATGTTGTACCGGAATCAAGTGATGTGCAAGACGCAGTTGATGAGATTCAAAGCGAATTGCAGGAAATTTGGAATACAGAAAACATTCAACCTCTTCTGCTAACATATCACAGTGCCCATCAAAATCAAATTAAAGAATGTGTTGTTTATCCAGTTTGTATTTACTTTATGGAACGTGCTAAATACTTATGTACTTATGGCAATACTCCAAAAGGCGATATTAACTGGTATAAATATCGCTTAGATAGAATTATTTCTAAACGCCTTGAGTTTCTAGATTGGGAAGACATTCGTGTCCCGCAATTATTGAGAGAGAAGTATCAAGATAACAATCTGCCAACTCCTAAAATAGTGAACGCTCAGTTAAAAGAAGCATGGGGATGTGATTTTTATAAGGACAAAGCCTCAATGGTATTGCGATTTGAGCAAGATTTTCATCAACGCTATATTGATGGAATTAGTGTACATGATACATTTACGCGAATTAGCTATGAAGAAACTCTTAAGTTAACTCAACAATACACCCTAAATCTTGAACATCGAAAAGCTATTTTAGATATTATTCGATCTCGTCCTAGCACAGATGCTTATTACCAAGTTGATTACCGAATGGAAGACTACTATGTTGTTAGATGGTTACGCGCTTTAGGGTCAAAAGTAGAAGTTATACTGCCTTGGGAGATGAGAACAGAAATGGCTTTAGAAATTCTAAATACTTGGAATTTATATAAAACCTAATTCTAAGGGAGATATTGCGGGGTAATTAGGTTTGGAAACGGTTGGTAAAACTCGGATAAAAGTGGGGATCACTGGTTTCAGTCCCCTTGCGGGGTAATAGTCTTTGGAAACAGGCGTTAAAGTCGAGTTCACAGTTGAAAATGAATCAATGTTTCAGTCCCCTTGCGGGGTAATTGGGTTTGGAAACGCAAACCGCCATATTGAACCTGACGGTACATCAGTACTGTTTCAGTCCCCTTGCGGGGTAATTGGGTTTGGAAACTTTGAGAACCGCTATAAGTTGACACATCCGATCAACAGTTTCAGTCCCCTTGCGGGGTAATTGGGTTTGGAAACAAGGTTGTCATCACCCCACGCAGAGATTTAGCTTGTTTCAGTCCCCTTGCGGGGTAATTGGGTTTGGAAACTAAATGAGCCTTTTTTGAATGAGCGTAACTTTTACAAGTTTCAGTCCCCTTGCGGGGTAATTGGGTTTGGAAACGGGTAATCCTTGGATGGATGCAACTGACGAAGCTGTTTCAGTCCCCTTGCGGGGTAATTGGGTTTGGAAACGTTGAAAGGAGGTGTATGGTGTCGCTCATACCCTTATGTTTCAGTCCCCTTGCGGGGTAATTGGGTTTGGAAACTTGCCCAGCACTTAGCATCTCAGCCGGATGTGATTGGTTTCAGTCCCCTTGCGGGGTAATTGGGTTTGGAAACATATAGCAATGCTTTCAGTCTTGCGTCTGGGGTTGCGGTTTCAGTCCCCTTGCGGGGTAATTGGGTTTGGAAACTGAGTCGGCTGGATTGCTCTTACAGACTCCTGAATTACTGTTTCAGTCCCCTTGCGGGGTAATTGGGTTTGGAAACAAAAGTTGTTACAAATGCTACAGCAGTTTTAGAGGTGTTTCAGTCCCCTTGCGGGGTAATTGGGTTTGGAAACTCACTTCTCAACAAGAAGCCCAAGAACAAGCAGATGTTTCAGTCCCCTTGCGGGGTAATTGGGTTTGGAAACAAGCTAAGTCTGTAACTCCTTTAATCGGGTAGTCAAGTTTCAGTCCCCTTGCGGGGTAATTGGGTTTGGAAACTTAATTAGCGGGAGAGACAAGTGAAAAGTCCATTGAGAGTTTCAGTCCCCTTGCGGGGTAATTGGGTTTGGAAACGGCAGTCCGCGAAACAGAAGATGAGGATGACCTTGGCGTTTCAGTCCCCTTGCGGGGTAATTGGGTTTGGAAACGCCCACAGCTTATCGTTGCCATAAATCACATACGGGTTTCAGTCCCCTTGCGGGGTAATTGGGTTTGGAAACTGCTCGAAGCTGAAACTGTTACAGAGCAAGCTTCCTGGGAAGCGATTTGACGAACCTCAAAAAAGAGTCGATTTCA
>NZ_JACJSE010000034.1 GCF_014698045.1 Aulosira sp. FACHB-615 | reverse complement strand
GGTGCGAAAGTTATTTGTTTATCCCCATACTCCCCCGATTTTAATCCAATTGAATTATGGTGGTCACAACTTAAATCTTTTTTACGCAATTTTGCTCCAACTACAACAGAAATGGTTGATAAACTAATCTCAGTTGCACTCGACTTAATAAATCCTCAACATTTAAGAAACTGGTTTGCTAGTTGCTACTACTGTACCTCATAACAGCCGTAGGTGCTGTATGGAGACGAAAAACGCTGTAAGACAAGAATAAGTTTGGCTTAGTATCTTTTACAAACTTGACAGCCAGCTAACTTGTAGGATAAGTTTCATTTGATGACCTTTCGTCCCACATATTGAAGTGGGTAGGAGGCGATGTATGATTGGCAGTATTTCTTTAAGAGCGATCGCACTAATCTAAATCAAGTTTCTTACCGCATCTTTGAACCGGAGTGGAAAGCTGATATTCTCCACTGGTTCAGTCGAGAGGATGTCGATAAGCAGCAAAAAGAAGATTTTATCCAGGCTTTAATAGATTTTGACGACGGTTGCGGCGGTTTTTATCGCTATCGCGCCTATTTTCTGGCGGCTGAGGCGATCGCTAAATTTCCCGAAAGCAGTTTGGCTGATAGGATTGTCGAACAACTGCTCAAATGGAGTTATGGCTATTTTCGACAAGATAAGCGAGATTGGCAGATATTACCCCAACCTTTGGTAGAGAGGGCGAGAAAAACCCTGGAATTAACCGATAGAAAAAAAGTAGTTGCGGCTTTTGTTCATTTGGTTCACACAACTGAAAGTCGCACAATTATGAGACTCGCGGCTGAGAAGTTAGGAAAACTCGATCCAGGTAATAAAAGTGCGATCGCAGCTTTGGCGTTAATGCCAATTGCTGAGGATGAACCTGAACCTACATTTTGCCAGATTAGTCAAACTTTTAGGCAAATATCAGTATTAGATGAAACTGCGATCGCAACTTTATCCGAACAACTTCAAAATGCTCAGTCTGACATAGAATGTTTGCAAATGGCTAGAAGTCTCCTAGAAGCAGACTCTAGTAATCAAATTGCAATTAACGCTCTATTCAAATTAGTTAACAATCTCGGTCAATCGCCAAAATATCCAGATGATGCTCAGTATATTGCATGGCAAGCAACTATCTGTCTGGTACAAATTGATCCTACTTATGAACTAGTAATTAATGCCCTAATTCAGCTTATTAGGACTGCGAAAGAGCATTCATATTTAAGCATAGCCGTGAAGTATTTGGGATCAATAGGTTTGGGTAACAAAGCTGTACTTGTCACTTTAACTGAGCTAATTACTTCAACTCAAGACTATTATTTGTTATGTTACGCAGTTGAGAGTTTAGAAAAAATTGACCCAGGTAATAAAATCGGGATTACGACTCTAATAGAGAAAATAGAAAAGGTTCAGGATGAATTTTGTCTTAAGAAAGCAGCTTGCCTGATAGGAAAGTTAGATCCTGGTAATAAATTGGCAATTAGTACATTATCCCAGTTACTCCAAAATACTCAAGATGAATCATTTAAGTTGTATATCGCTAAGAGTTTAGCAAAAATAGATCCTGGTAATCCACAGGCAATTTTTACATTATGTACAACACCAGAAAACCATTTACATCAAATATTATTGATGACATCGATTCAAAATCTAGAGCAACTAAATGCCAGCAACATATTAGTGAAAGATAAATTCAACGAAATTATTCCTATCCTTATCGGATACATCCAAAACTTTCAGACTGCTGATGACAATCAAAACTACTACAATAATCTTACCAGCAATCTATCTTATGAATCCTATCTGTTAGATATAGCTGACAGTTTAAATAAAATCCTGCCAGTTGAATATTTGCCACAAGTCCTCACATCTTTAAAAGACTATTTGAACCAAAAATTTTACAAAAATAGTTCTTATCGCTATGAGGCTGTGTTGAAAATTATCTGGCACTGTGCCGAAAATCTAAAATATCCAGAGTTTTATCAACTTTGGCACAGCTAATAAATTAAAAAGCTACGCAGAGAAAATTGATATCTTTCTCTGCGTAACGTTGCGTTTTCCTCAACATTCCTCTGCGTTAAACAACAATCTCACCACTCATTCGCTGTTCTAATAAATCCAACAACCCATCTACATCTTTACCAACTTGTGCAAAACATTCAGGCGGTGTTGGTTCTGGTGCAAACTGAATTAACTTAACTTCTCCCTTGCCAATACCTATCATCAATACTTCCACCTCTGGCTGATGATGGGTAATAATTCCGATAATTTCTTGCAGCCGATTTTCCACATTCTCATTTAATTTCTCTATCGCTTCTTGGGGACAATAAACAAAGTGCGGAGTTGGCTGCAAATCGATGCCGATAGTACCCTGGCTATCACCATTTTGTAACCATAATGCCCAAGATAACGCCGCCAATTCTTGTTGATTTGCCTTCACAAACCTATCCAACTGACTACGCCACTTACTATCACCTGTCTCCGACTGGGTACTACCAAACATCATTTCTTTGCGCCTTTGCGCCTCTGCGCGAAACTTATCTTAAACCACTCTGCACACGCCACAAACTAGCGTAAACTCCATTTTTCTCCAACAACTCTTCATGGGTTCCCGACTCGACTAATTGTCCATATTCCATGACATAAATACAGTCGGCATTACGAATTGTGGAAAGACGATGAGCGATCGCAATTGTGGTTCTATCTACTGTAATCTTTTCTAGCGATCGCTGGATAGCGGCTTCGGTTTCATTATCTACAGCTGATGTCGCCTCATCTAAAATCAAAATTGGGGGATTCTTTAACACTGCACGAGCGATCGCAATTCTTTGGCGTTGTCCACCAGATAACTTTTGTCCCCGTTCCCCGACAATTGTCTCATAACCTTGGGGTAGATTTTGAATAAATTCATGGGCTTCTGCCACCTTCGCCGCTTGGATGATTTCTTCGGTAGTCGCATCAAACGTGCCGTAAGCAATATTCTCCGCTACCGTACCATGAAAAAGAAACACATCTTGGCTAACTAAGCCAATACAACGGCGTAAATCACGCAAACCTAAATCTTGAATATCCACTCCATCTACCGTAATACTGCCATTTTCCACCTCATAAAACCGCAGTAACAGCTTCACCAAAGTACTTTTACCGGAACCTGTTGAACCAACAATGGCGATGGTTTTACCAGCCGGAATCAGCAAAGATAAATCAGTAATTACCGATAATCTATCTTTATAGGCAAAAGTCACATTTTTAAACTGTACTTCGCCGCGCACATTCTCCACAGGTAAGGCTACATTTCCGGGATGAATTGCAATTGGTGTATCTAATAAATTCATCACGCGGTTAGTTGAAGCCATCGCCCGTTGATATTGGTCAAAGGTATCACCTAACCTAGTTAAAGGCCACAACAACCGTTGAATTAAAAACACCAACACGCTGTAAGTGCCAACAGTCATTTGTCCTGCAACCGCAGCCATTCCACCATATAATAGTAATGCGGTGAAACCAACTAAAATCAGCATCCGAATCAGGGGAACAAATGCAGCCGAGAGTTTAATTGCTTTCGAGTTACTTTTTTTGTAAGCTTCACTGTCTTGGGCTAAACGATAGCTTTCATAATCTTCGGCGGTAAAACTTTTAATAGTAGTAATCCCACTTAAATTATTTACTAGTCGCCCATTTAAATAACCTACCTTTTCGCGCACATCAGCGTAACGCGGTGCAAGCAGGCGTTGAAAAGCAAAGGAACCCCAAAGAATAAAGGGCATCGGCGACATCGCCATCCACGCTACACTAGGAGCCAAGATAAAGAAAGCTCCACCAATAATGACTACTGTCGTGGCTACCTGGATAATGTCATTAGCTCCCACATCTAAAAAACGCTCTAGTTGGTTGATATCATCACTAAGGATGGACATCAAACCACCAGTACTGCGTTCTTCAAAATAAGCTAATTCCAAATCTTGTAGATGGTTATAAGCATCCAGTCTCAGGTTATGCTGAATATTTTGCGCCAAATTGCGCCAAAGTTTGGCGTAAGCGTACTCAAAAACTGACTCTAGTATCCAGATGACAACCGTGAGTAGGGAAATAATTAAAAATTGTCCAAAGACATCTTTGACACCCAACTGGGCAATGATAGAATCCTGCTGTTTGACTACTACATCCACCGCTACGCCAATTAACCCCGGTGGCGCTAAATCAAACAGTTTGTTCAGAACAGAACAACCAATTGCCAACCAGATTTGTTTACGATACTGGTGTCCGTAGTCAAGCAGGCGATGGAGGGGATGCACTGAATGTCTACGCTGGTTTAATATCTGACGAGAATTAAATGCTATAGCCACAGTCGTTTAAAATTGTGTGCATTTGATGATAACACGGAGAGGAAGTATCTGACTTTTGTAGAATTTAGCCAGCCTTAACAGGCAAATAAAGTCTCACAATCATACTGGAGTTGCGGGAAAATCCAAAAGGAGATACAACCTTGAGAAATCAACAATTTGGCAATTGGCAAACTACAACTTTAGGAATTTTGTTAGGAATACTGGTGATTATTGGGCTGAATGCCTTTATCATTATCAATCCAGGGCAAGCAGGCGTGATTAGTATTTTGGGTAAAGCTAGAGATGGTGCTTTATTGGAGGGGATTCATTTGAAACCGCCTTTGATTTCCGTGATCGATGTGTATGATTTAACAGTGCAGAAATTTGAAGTTCCAGCCGAAAGTTCCACCAAAGATTTACAAAATTTATCGGCACGATTCGCCATTAACTTCCGTCTTGATCCTTCACAGGTAGTAGAAGTGAGAAGAAAACAAGGAAGTTTAGAAAATATAGTATCAAAAATCATTGCTCCCCAAACCCAAGAAGCATTTAAAATTGCAGCAGCCAAAAGAACAGTAGAAGAGGCTATTACTAAACGGAGTGAACTAAAAGAAGACTTTGATAATGCGTTAGGCGATCGCTTAGACAAATACGGAATAATTGTGCTAGATACTAGTGTAGTTGACTTGACTTTCTCGCCCGAATTTGCCAGAGCCGTAGAAGAAAAACAAATTGCCGAACAACGCGCCCAAAGAGCCGTTTATATAGCCAGAGAAGCAGAACAAGAAGCCCAGGCAGAAATTAATCGCGCTAAAGGTAAAGCCGAAGCACAAAGACTTTTAGCCGAGACACTCAAAGCTCAAGGTGGACAGTTAGTTTTGCAAAAAGAAGCAATTGAAGCATGGAAAACAGGTGGCGCACAAATGCCAAAAGTTTTGGTTATGGGTGATAAATCTCAAAGCAGTGTACCCTTTATTTTCAACCTGGGGAATGTTCCTAATCAACCATAATTTAGGTAAATTAACCAAATATCCAATCATCAATGATTTACAAACATCTCTGCCTTGTCTACCTTCCCTTGTCTTTTTTGTTCAGATATCCAATAGGGCTGCCATATATTTCACAGTGCCACTTTTAGATTACAGATTGTAGATTTTTTGGCTTTATACCAGGAAACTTACCCACTCAAATTGTTTCCCTTTGTAGCTGAAGATAAGATCAAAATCCCCAATCTAAAATTGATTCTGTTCACCTCACACAAAAGGCAAATTCTCGAAAACCATGATTAAATCTATGCCAAACTCCAACCAACTCCCCCTGACTGTTGCTGATGCTCGAAAATTCCTCAACAAATTCAACTGTTTAGATATTGCCCCAGTCCTTGATAATGCCGAAAAAGCCTTGGTGCGTCAGTCTTTAATCTTAATTACCAAACTTTCTGACTATCAAATATTAGGAATTTGTGCTGACACCGCCGCCGAAGCCCTACTGGCGATGAAAACTTACTCACGGGCTTTAGGTTATGGAGTCCCGACCGATTTACCCACCACCGAAGGGCCAGTCTATATCAAATTAAACGGCAAAAATGGTCTGTGCTACCTTGATTCCTACGCTGGACATCATCGCGGTGTATTAGTATCTTGCCAATCTTATGATGAAAGAGGAATCAACGAAATGTATGGACATCTACCCCTCGATTTATTTGCCTAAAATTTGGGACAATGTAGGTAAGGTAAGAACCTTGCCTACTGACTGGCGATCGCAAATAACAAATCTATATTATGAGTATTATTACGCTCCAATCTGTTAAAAAAGATTTTGGTATCAAAGAAATATTAAAAGACGCAAACTTTAGCATTGATGCTAATGATAAAGTTGGCTTAATTGGTACTAATGGTTCTGGTAAATCAACACTATTAAAAATGATTGCCGGACTAGAAACAGTTGATAGTGGGCAAATTATCACCAACTCCGGTGCAAAAATCATCTACTTACCCCAACAACCAGATTTAGACGAAAGTCGCACAGTTTTAGAACAAGTTTTTGCTGACAGTGGCGAACAAATGATATTGGTACGCGAGTATGAAGAACTATCAGATAAACTCGCCCATTATCCCGAAGATAGTCAGTTAATGTCTCGTCTTTCTGTTGTTATGCAAAGAATGGACGCAACAGGCGCATGGGAATTAGAAACTAACGCGAAAATAATTCTGACAAAATTAGGAATTGCCGATTTTGATGCACCCATCGCCACATTATCAGGGGGATATCGTAAACGTATAGCCTTAGCCACAGCCTTGCTTGCAGAACCCGATGTTTTACTGATGGATGAGCCAACCAACCATCTAGATGCACTATCTGTAGAATGGTTACAAAGTTATTTAAATCGCTTTCGCGGTGCATTATTCTTAATCACACACGATCGCTACTTCTTAGATAAAGTCACCAATCGCATCATCGAAATCGATAGAGGCGACATTTACACTTACACAGGTAACTATTCATATTATCTCGAAAAGAAAGCCCTAGCCGAAGAATCAGCCGCCAGCACTCAACGCAAACATCAAGGAGTATTGCGGCGAGAATTAGAATGGTTAAAGCGTGGCCCCAAAGCTAGAAGTACCAAACAAAAAGCCAGAATTCAGCGTGTCCATGCTATGCGCGAAACTGAATTTAAACAAGGTTTAGGTAAAGTAGATATTTCCACAGTTAGCCGTCGCATTGGCAAAAAAGTTATTGACATCCAGAATATTTCTAAAGCTTATAACGATAGAACTCTCATTAAAGATTTTACTTACGAATTCAGCCCCGAAGACCGCATTGGTATTATTGGCGGTAACGGCGCAGGTAAGTCTACTTTAATGAATATGATTACCGGACGTATACAGCCAGATTCTGGTAATGTAGAGATTGGTTCGACAATTCACATTGGTTATTTTGACCAACACTCCGAAGAATTGCTCACAGCTTTGAATGAAAATCAGCGCGTGATTGACTATATCAAAGAAGAAGGCGAATTTGTGCAAATTGCCGATGGCACAAAAATTACTGCATCCCAAATGTTAGAAAGGTTTCTCTTTCCTGGAAACCAACAGTATGCACCAATTCATAAACTTTCTGGTGGCGAAAAACGCCGCTTATTTTTATTGCGTATATTAATAAGTGCGCCCAATGTTTTAATCTTAGACGAACCTACCAATGATTTAGATGTTCAGACATTGGCAGTCTTAGAAGACTATTTAGAAGACTTTTCTGGGAGTGTAATTGTAGTTTCGCACGATCGCTACTTTTTAGACCGTACAGTAGACACAATCTTTGCCTTAGAAGAAGGTGGAAATATCCGGCAATATCCGGGGAATTATTCAGTTTATCTCGATTATAAAAAAGCCGAAGAAGCAGCACAACAAGAAGCAGCTAAAACTCAAGAAAAATCCAAAAATTCCACAGCACAAACAGCCACTCAAACTAAAGATAGCGAAACCAAAAAACGCCGTCGGTTATCCAATTGGGAGAAACGCGAATTTGAACAATTAGAAGCTAAAATTTCTCAACTAGAAGCCGAAAAATCCGAAGCCGAAGCAGCTATGAATAAAGTTGCGCCAGGGAACTATAGCCAAGTCCAGAAACTTTACGAACAAGTAGAAAATCTCAAACAAGCAATTGATACCGCTACAGAACGCTGGTTAGAATTAGCCGAAATCGAATCTTAAAATTAATGAAGCTTTCTTGAAGTTTTTCTGATTTATCCTGGTAGAGTCTGTCAGCCCTTGCCCTTTGGTGAGGGCATTTCTATGATTAGATTATGATTCTGCTATTTAATAGCGTATCTGCCATTCCAGTCAAATCAAGTTCGTTTAATTATTTATAATTCCTGGAATCATTACACCCCACCCCCAAATTCTCCCCCTCAATAGGGACGGGAGACAAAGCGTAGCTTTGGCGGGGTGGGGTTTAGAGGTTTTAGTAAGTAATCAAACGGACATGATATTACTTGAATTGCTTTGATACAGTCGAATCAAAATGAATATTTCCCTATGTGTTTAGCGATGGTATAGGTTCTGTTGCCGTTAATTTTGGCTGAATACTATGTTAAGTTCTCCAATGATTCTGTCTTTGATTGTCACCTTGATTAGTCTTGGTGCTGGAATAATGGGATTATCCATTATCAAGACGCGAAAAATTCTCAGATTTTTCAAGACAGAATCAGATAAACTCAATTGGCGAGTTATGTTTTCGCTCATGGTCTTTTTTCTGGGTGGTTATTTATTATGTATTTACTTAACAATTAACAAGCTGTTTGACTGGATACCATTGCTAACGGGCATGGTGTTCTTTTTTGGTTCATTATTTGTGCTGTTTAGTGTGAATACTTACTATCAAACACTACAACGATTATTTTTAGTACAAGAACAATACCGCATAGCTAAAGATAATGCAGAATCAGCCCTATCTCAATTAACAGAAACTCAGCAATCGCAAATGCAATTAATTCAACGCGAAACTATGTTGGCGTTAGGAAAAATGGTAGCTGGCGTTGCCCATGAAATTAATAACCCCATCAGTTTTATTTATGGTAATTTACAATATTTGCGCCAATATACTAATGACTTACTCAATCTTCTAGATACTTATGCTGCTGTGTATCCTAACCCAGATGACAAAATTGCTAAAGCTCTTGCTAAGAGTGATATAAGTTTTATCCATCTTGATTTGCCAAAACTCTTAGACTCAATGGAGTCTGGCACAACTAGAATTAGTGAAATTGTTGAATCACTCTCTAGTTTTTCGCGGTTAAATGAATCGGAATACAAAAAAGCTGATATTCATCAAGGTATTGATAGTACACTTGTAATTTTACAGCACAGACTTAACCGCTTTGCAAGTAATAGCAAACCTATTTCAATCATTAAAGATTACGGCACAATACCACAAATTTATTGTAATCCTCGTCTTTTAAATCAAGTATTTCTGAATTTAATTAATAATGCTATTGATGCTTTAATTGAAAAAGAAGTAACCCCCGATAGTAATCTCGATGAGGCAGCAACTATTTGGATTCGGACATTTCAATCCCAGGAAAATCAAGTTACTATCTCAGTTACTGATAATGGTTGTGGCATGAATGAACAAATTTGCCAAAGCATTTTTAAACCTTTCTTTACTACTAAAGCTGTTGGGCGAGGCACAGGTTTAGGTTTATCTATTTGTCATCAAATTATTGTAGAGCAACATGGTGGCTCGATTAAATGTGTTTCTCTGATTAATAAAGGTACGACAATTGATATAATACTACCTATAAAAAGATAGTTTTCAGCTATTAATATTAGATATAATGATTAATTTACAAACTCAGGAATTACGAGAAAGTGCAATTCAATTTTTAGAAAAAAATCCTCAACAACGCCTACAAACTCTCAAATCATTAGGAATAGGTCGTTATACTTTTTTAAGTGAAATTAAATTAAATGAAGCTAATATAGTTTGTATGATGCGATTTTTACAAAATCCTCAACAACTAAAGTTTCCTAATTTAGTTGGTGCTGATTTATCTAGTTTGATATTAGAGGAAGTAAATTTTATTAGAGGTAACTTAACTAATGCAAATCTACAAAATAGTAGTTTAGTTAATGCTGATCTCCTATTTGCTAATTTTACTAAAGCTGACTTACGCAACGCTGATCTAACAGGCGCAACCCTTAATGAAACTATTTGGACAGAGGCTTTAGTAGAAGGATGTCAGTTGGGTGAAGGTAGTGGTTTAACTCAGTTACAGTATCAAGATTTAAAGTTGCGCGGGGCTAAGTTCACTCATTTAAAATAATGATAATTAAAATCCAAAAAATTATAAGATGATGATACTGAAAATTTTCTGGATAAATTGATGAGTGATTCTCTTAAGTTGCCGAAAAAACTGATGCTGTTGGGTTCAGGTGAACTCGGTAAGGAATTTGTGATTGCGGCGCAACGGTTGGGTAATTATGTAATTGCTGTTGACCGCTATGCAAATGCGCCAGCGATGCAGGTTGCTGATTGTGCGGAAGTAATTTCTATGCTGAGTGCTGATGATTTAGAAGCAGTGGTGACAAAGCATCAGCCCGATTTGATAATACCAGAAATTGAAGCAATTAGAACTGAAAAGTTACTAGAATTTGAACAAAGAGGGATTACAGTTATTCCGACGGCGGCGGCGACTAACTACACAATGAACCGCGACAGAATTCGGGAATTGGCACACAAAGAGTTAGGCATTAGAACGGCTAAATATGGTTATGCTATAACTCTAGAAGAATTAATTGCAATCTCCGATGAAATTGGCTTTCCCAATGTAGTTAAACCTGTAATGTCATCTTCTGGAAAAGGTCAATCTGTAGTTGCGAATCAAGATGAGGTGGAAAAGGCGTGGAATTATGCGATCGCAAATTCTAGAGGTGATAGTCAAAAAGTCATTGTTGAGGAATTTATTAACTTTGAAATTGAGATTACATTGCTGACAATTAAGCAATGGAATGCGCCAACAATCTTTTGTTCACCTATTGGTCATCGTCAAGAAAGAGGCGACTATCAAGAGTCTTGGCAACCAGCAGGTATACCGGAAGATAAAATCTTACAATCTCAAGCTATAGCTAAAAAAGTCACCGACGCTTTAGGTGGAGCCGGAATTTTTGGGGTGGAATTTTTTATCACTAAAGATGAGGTAATTTTTTCGGAACTTTCACCACGACCCCATGATACAGGTATGGTGACATTAATTTCTCAGAATTTGAATGAATTTGAATTACATTTGCGGGCGGTTTTAGGCTTACCTATTCCTCATATTGAACAGTTTGGCCCTTCAGCTAGTGCAGTAATTTTAGCTGCCGAAAAATCAGACTCAATAAACTTTATTGGTGTGGCTGAAGCTTTAGCCGAAAAAGATGTCGATATAAAATTATTTGGTAAACCTTCGGCTCATCCTTATCGCCGTATGGGTGTTGCTTTAGCTAAGGCTGAGAATGTGCAGCAAGCAAGAGAAAAAGCAACAACAGCAGCAAGTAAAGTGCAAATTATTTCGAGTTGAATAGCATATTAAACCCCTCAGACTGCAAGTAGAGACGTTAAGTGTAACGTCTCTAATTAGCCTGCAAAGGCATTCTCAGTATATGCTTCTTAATATCGATTTTGTATAACACAATTATATAAATAGTTAACAAAAGATGTAATTTTATTGAGTTATTCTACAAAAATAATCTCAATTTTGTTGTTTGTTAGTTTTGAATATTTTTAGGGAACTCTGGGTATGAAGTAGATTGGTTAACACTCATCACTTCACAAAACAACATTGCTGATTCAGAAGATAAACCCGCAAATTTCTGGGCAGATTCCCCCTGTGCGGACTTTCAAGAGAATGAGTAATCAAAAAGCATGAGTCAGACACCAGAGCCAACAATGTTCCCAGATATTCAATCTTTAGCGACAACAGATATCAATGACAATCCACTAGCGATCGCTCTCTATCAAACCATTGAATCTGCTTCGATAGGAATAGCCATATTTAATCAAAATATGCAGTATCTAGCTGTAAGTCAAAAATGGCTAGAAATCTATAAATTAACTCAAGATATTATTGGCAAATCTCATTATGAGGTTTTCCCTGATATCCCTGAAAGATGGAGGCAAATTCACCAACAATGTTTAGCCGGAGCCAACGCGCAAAACAATGCAGACTGTTTTCCTCGTGCTGATGGTTCGGAAGAATGGGTAAATTGGTCAATCCGTCCGTGGCATTTGCCTACAGGTGAAGTTGGCGGCATTATCATCTTTACTGAAAATATTACTCAACGCAAACAAACTGAATTTGCCCTCCAGCGCAACGAAGAACGCTATCGGTCTTTAATTACAGCTACTTGTCAAATTGTCTGGATAGTGCCACCTGATGGTCTTGTTACCAACGATATTTCCGCGTGGCGAGAATTTACAGGGCAAACCTTAGAAGAACTGTTGGGATGGGGATGGTTAAATGCGATTCATCCAGACGATCGCTTATTAACCGCTCAATCATGGGAAAAAGCGGTAAAAAATAAAAGTTTATTTGAGGTAGAGTGTCGGATTCGTCGATATGATGGGGAGTATTTTTACTGGCTGACGCGGAGTGTCCCCATCTTGGAAGCTGACGGTAGTATTCGAGAATGGATTGGGGTACAGACAAATATTCAAGATCGCAAACAAGCTGAAGAAGACTTGCGTGAAAGCAACACCTTGCTACGCTCAATTTTAAACAGTACACCCGATTATATTGTCGTTAAAGATGCTCAAGGGCGGTATGTTACTTTAAATTCTAATGCGGCAAACTTTATGGGTCGTGCTGTTGAAGAGATCATTGGTAAAAACGATTTTGAATTAATGCCATTAGAAGTGGCACGTAAGTATGCAATTCAAGACCAACAGATTATCACCACAGGTATTACCATCACCAATGAAGAATATCTCTGTAGTGCCGATGGTCAAATTAATGGCACCTTCAGGACGACAAAAACTCCTTGGCAAGATACTGAGGGTAACATTCTGGGTGTAATTGCCTTAGCTAGTGATATTAGCGATCGCAAACAAGCCGAAGAAGAATTGCGACAAACTAACACAGTACTAGCTTCCATTTTAGAAAGTACACCAGATTTTATCGTGGTCAAAGACCGCCAAGGTCGTCATGTTGCCCTGAACTCTAATTTGGCGAATTTTATTGGCTTACCAATTGAAGAGATTATCGGCAAAGATGACACGGAAATATTTCCGCCAGATGTGGCCTTGGCCATTATGAAAAAAGACCGCGAAATTATCGTCACAGGTAAAGCGGACACCTTTGAAGAAGAGGTTGCTAAGGATGGAGTTCGGGGCATATATCTCACCTCTAAAGCTCCTTGGCGAGATGCTCAAGGTAATATTCTCGGTATGGTTGCCATCACCCGCAATATTACCGATCGCAAACAAGCCGAATTTGCCCTCGCTCAAGCCAAAGAAGCAGCCGAAGCCGCCAGTCATGCCAAAAGCGAATTTCTGGCTAATATGAGCCATGAATTACGGACACCCTTAAATGGCATTCTCGGCTATGCCCAAATTTTACAGCGTTCCAAACATCTCAACCAAGATGAGCGATCGCGTATTGATGTCATTTATCAGTGCGGTTCTCATTTGCTCACCTTAATCAACGATATCCTCGACTTATCAAAAATTGAAGCCCAAAAAGTGGAACTGATGACCAGCGATTTCCACTTTCCCGCATTTCTGCAAGGTGTCGCCGAAATGTGTCGCATTCGTGCAGAACTCAAAAGCATTCAATTTCAGTATCAATTTGCCAGCGAATTACCAATTGGTATCCGCGCCGATGAAAAACGTCTGCGACAAGTCTTAATTAACCTCCTCAGCAACGCCATTAAATTTACTGATGCAGGTCAAGTCACCTTTACCATCAGCTATGCTTCTGGAGGTAAAATCCGCTTTGAAGTCCGCGACACAGGCGTTGGTATCCCCCCAGAAAAACTCCAAGCCATATTTCAACCTTTTGAGCAAGTGGGCGACAGACGGCGACAAACAGAAGGTACAGGCTTAGGATTAGCCATTAGCCAAAGAATTGTGGACTTAATGGACAGCACAATTCACGTTCAAAGCGAAATTGGCGTTGGCAGTATTTTTTGGTTTGATGTTTACTTACCAGAAGCTCAAGAATGGGTGAAAACTTCCCAAGCTGATGATTTTGGACAAATTATCGGGATTAAAGACCGCAAACCCAAGATTTTAGTTGTAGATGATAAATGGGAAAATCGCTCTGTGATTTATAACTTACTGACTCCCATTGGGTTTGAAGTTACAGAAGCCAATGATGGTGCAGAAGGTTGGCGAAAAATTGCCGAGTTTCAGCCAGATTTAGTCCTGACTGACTTGTTAATGCCAGAAATTGATGGTTTTGAGTTAATTCACCGCATTCGCCAATCAGAAGCTTTTAAACACATCGTGATTATTGTTTCCTCAGCCAGCGTGTTTGAAAGCGACCAACATCGCAGCATTGAAGCTGGTGGTAATGATTTTCTCCCCAAACCAGTGCAGGCGATCGCATTATTTCAAAAATTGCGGCAATTTCTCAACTTAGAGTGGCTGTATGAAGAGCAAAGCCCTGAAAACCCGTTATTAACACATCAAGCCGATTTAATTCTACCTCCCCAGGCAGAGATAGAAACTCTCTATGAATTAGTGATGAAGGGTAACTTTAAGGGAATCATAAAACAAGCAGCATTAATTTCCCAAATAGATCCCAAATATCTTCCTTTTAGCAAACGGCTGCAACAACTAGCACAAGAATTTCAAGACCAAGAAATTCTGGCACTCATTCACCCTCAACAGTAAGCGTTATGAGTCTTACCACCGAACAAACTCCCACAGTTTTAATTGTTGATGATAATTCTGCTAATTTAGGTGTCTTGTCTGATGCTTTAGATCAGGCTGGTTTGGAAGTGATGGTAGCGAAATCTGGAAAAGTTGCTTTAGAGCGAGTTAAATACGCTTTACCCGACTTAATCTTACTGGATGTCATGATGCCAGAAATAGATGGATTTGAAACCTGTCGTCTATTAAAGGCAAACCCCAAAACTAAAGATATTCCCGTTATTTTTATGACGGCACTATCAGATACAACCAATAAAATCGCCGGGTTTCAAGTTGGTGCAGTAGACTATATCACTAAACCTTTTCAACAAGAAGAAGTTTTATCACGAGTTCAATTACACCTCAAGCTACATGATTTAACTGTCAAGTTAGAACATAAAAATTCCCTATTAGAGCAGAAAGTGTCGGAAGTTAGCCAAGCTTATACTGACCTAAAAAACGTACAGATTCAGTTAATTCAAAGCGAAAAACTTTCCAGCTTAGGACAAATGGTAGCCGGAATTGCCCATGAAATTAACAACCCTGTCAACTTCATTTATGGCAATCTCGTTCATGCCAATGAATACACTCAAGAAGTTTTAAAACTGCTGCATTTATATCAAGAAGAATACCCAGAACCCACACCCCGCATTCAAGCAGAACTAGAATTAACAGATTTAGAATTTCTAGAGAGCGATTTATTAAAATTGCTCAACTCCATGAATTTTGGTGCAAGACGCATTCGAGAAATTGTTAGGTCTATGCGAATTTTTTCGCGTACTGATGACGCAAATCTTACAGAAACCGATATTCATGAATGTCTTGAAGGTACGCTGACAATTTTAAATTATCGTCTGAAACAAAAATCCGACCATCCCGCGATCGCAGTTATCAAAGACTATGGTTTACTACCACCAGTCGAATGCTATGCTGTACAAATTAACCAAGTATTTATGAATATTCTCTCTAACGCCATTGATGCTTTAGATGAATATGATAAACAGCGTTCTTTGGCAGAAATTCACCAAAAACCCAGCAGCATTAAAATTCATACCAAAATGATTAGTGATGATTGGGTTGCCATTCACATTGCAGATAACGGCCCAGGAATTCCGCCCGAAGTCCAAGCAAAGTTATTTGAACCTTTCTTTACAACTAAACCTGCGGGTAAAGGCACAGGATTAGGTTTATCTATCAGCCATCAAATTGTTGTAGACAAACACGGTGGTCATATTACCTGTAAATCTTCACCAGGAACCGGGACAGAATTCATCGTCAAAATTCCCCTCCAACAAACAGTGTCTCAAGTCGCTTAAATTAAAAGTGCTGAGTATGGCAGGTGACAGGTTACAGGTGACAAATGACCAATGACTATCGACCAATTCCCAAATCAACAGCAATGCGATGGGCGCAAGCAAAGCCTGAAAACGCTACAGCATTTAAACCCTGACCAGGAAAGGTACTATCACCCACACAATAAAGTCCTGGAATAGCTGTGCGGTTGAATGGCATCCCTAACAAGCCCCATAATTTACGTCGGGGAATTGGCCCATAAGTCCCATCTTCGCGCCCCAAAAAGCGGCGATGGCTGCGGGGTGTCCCGACTGATAGATAATCTAACCCTGCATCCAACCCCGGAAAAATTTGTTCTAGTCGGTCAATAATTCGCCAAGCTGCTGCTTCTTTTTTGGCTTCATATCTGTTTGGCGATAAACCCAGCCAACCATCAATCCAGTGAGGTGTAAAGGCATGAATGATATGATGTCCCGGTGGTGCTAAATCTGGGTCAAGTAATGTGGGGATAGAAACAAAAATCGTGCCTTCTGCGGCTGTCATTTTTGCCCAATCTTCTAACAAAATATGATGGCATTCTATATGCTGAGGTAAAACTGAGCTTTTCACGCCGATATGTAAACTCAAAAAGCTGGGCGATTTTTCATAGCGTTGTTGCCATATTTTCTCATTATTAGGTATTTTCTCTACAGGAATTAATTTGCCAAATGTATCCCAGCGTGTAGCATTAGAAACTATGCGTTTACCTCGATAAATTTTACCATTAGCAAGTTCTACACCGACAGCACGTCCTTGTTCTAGGATAATTTTTTTTACCCTCGCTTGATACTTAATTTGACCACCAAGTTGTTCTAGTCCTTCCACTAGTTTTTGAGCAATTATGCTTACTCCACCTTTAGGATAATTAACACCGCCATAATGTCTATCGGAAAAGACCATCCCAGCATTAATCATGGGTGTCATGCTTGCTGGCACTACCGACCAGCAATAACATTCCATATCAATGAATTTTAATAATAAAGGGTCTTTAATATAGCGCCGCGCGATATCTCCAACATTTTGTGGTAAATATTTCAGTAACCCAAAACACGCTAAAGGATGCTGGAAGAACATCCGCATCAGATACCGAGGTTCTTCTAAAGACAACAAATCCATACGGTTTAGGCAATTAAAAACTTGCCAGCATTCGTTATAAAAGCGACGAATACCTCTTGCTTCTTGCGGAAAATAAGCAGTAAGATTTTGCAAAAAGTTGTCATAAACCCGGTCAACTTTAATGTCTAATCCATCGGGTAAATGATAATGGATTTGTACTGGATCTGGTATTGTTTCGATTTGCATATTGACCGCATCTAAGGCGCGAGTCAGCAAGTTAGTTGTGCCGTTTTTTCCCAGCCCAAAAATCATCGATGCGCCAACATCAAAGTGATAACCATGCTGTTCAAAATAGCCGGCACTACCACCGGGAATTAAATAACGCTCTAACACCAAAACTTTTGCGCCTTTGGCTGCTAGTTGAGTTGCTGTTACTAAGCCACCCATTCCCGAACCAATGATAATTGCGTCAAATACAAGATTGTTATTTGTCATTGGTCATTTGTCCTTTGTTATTGGTTATTGGTATTGCTAAATACAAACTACAAAATAGCCTAATTTCCGTTCCGGAAGTTTAGTCTTTTTACTTAATTAGGACTTACGCATCAAAACGAAAATCAAGGGTTTTGACGAGGGTATAGGGGTTCAGGGGTATAAGGGTGTACTTATTTAAAACCCTTACACCCAATCTCCACAGATAATCTTTGTGCGTAAGTCCTGTTAATATCTGCACTGGGTTGTGTTTCTACGCCTGAAAACCCAACAAGTGACCAATGACCAATGATTAATGACCAATACAAAAAAGAGGGACAAGCCTGCAACTGCTGGCTAATCCCGTCTGCCGATCCTTAAAGAGAGGAGAACACTGATTCATAATATAACTTTGATTGAGAATATATGTCAACTACTAATGAAAAAGATTTTCAATAATTTTTGGAGGTTGATTTTGGCTGCCAGCTACACACAGGAAAGAGTATGATGAGGTTTCAGTTCCAATAAAATCAAAAGTACCAATTTCCAGCTATGACGGTACAGCTGCGTGTTTACGTTCCACCCCATCCTTTAATTAAGCACTGGTTGGCAGTTGCCCGTGATGCTGCTACACCTTCAGTATTATTTCGCAGTGCTATCACGGAGTTAGGCAGATGGCTAACTTACGAAGCGGCGCGGGAGTGGCTACCAACTCTAGAGACAACGGTGCAGACTCCTTTGCAGGCTTGTCCCGCAACTTTTATTAATCCAGAAGTGCCTGTGGCAGTGGTGCCGATTCTGCGGGCAGGGTTAGGATTGTTAGAAGGGGCGCAAACTTTGTTACCTTTGGCTTCAATTTATCATTTGGGCTTAGTCCGTGATGAAGAAACACTAGAGGCTCGGTGTTATCTGAATAAATTGCCGGAAAAATTTGATCCGCAAACCAGGGTGTTAATTACAGACCCGATGTTAGCTACTGGGGGGTCGATTATGCGGGCGATGGCAGAATTAACTCAACGGGGAATTGACCCGGAGTTGACGCGAATTGTCAGTGTAGTTGCAGCTCCGCCAGCATTGCAAAAATTAAGTGCGGCGTATCCGGGTTTAATCGTTTACACTGCAACTATTGATGAAACAGTGAACGATCGCGGTTTTATTGTACCGGGATTAGGCGATGCGGGCGATCGCATTTTTGGTACTTAAGTTACTATGCAGCTAGGAAAGGAAAATCGCTTAACACAAGATCAAGATTGTAAGATTGCTTCAAGGCGGGTAAAGTTATGAGTCAGCGAGATGGTTTTGCTAGTGGTTTTTTCGCAGGGGCGCTGTTTGGCGGCTTAGTTGGTGGTGTTTTGGGCGCTGTCATCACTTCTCGGCTGGATTTAGAATCAACAGAAGAAGAAGCCGAACTCAGTAATGGTGTGGTAGAGCCGAAAAAAAATTCAGCCAAACGACGGATGAGAGCTTTAGACAATGGAAATCTGGAAATGGAATCAGCTAGGCGATCGCTAGAAGATAAAATTGCTCAGTTAAATGCCACAATTGACGAAGTAAGGCAACAGTTGGGTAATGTAAACGGCAGTGCTAGTCAAACAGCAGGCGATCGTTCCTCAATACAAGATTAGTCATCTTTAAACGGCTTTCTGCAACTGAGTTTCCATCTTCAGACTAATCAACAACGGCGGTAAACGTTAGTCGTGGTCAAAATAGATACTAATTCGCAGACAGCATGACAACGACTAAACTAAAATCAACTATAAGACCGCTTGTGAAACTTAGCAGGAAACCCCAAAATCCATGTTTTTACTGATTAGCACTCTCAATACCTTCATACAGCTTTATACGGCTCTACTATTTATTAGAGTTTTATTGACTTGGTTCCCTACCATCAATTGGTATAATCAGCCTTTTTCTGCTTTAAGCCAAATTACTGACCCATATCTCAATGTCTTCCGTTCCATTATCCCCCCCTTGGGCGGCATTGATCTTTCCCCAATGTTGGCGATTTTATTGCTGCAAATAGTAGGACAAGTAGTAGGTAGTCTAGTAGGTGGTTTGCAGGTTTTTGCCTAACTATCCACTGGATGTTATTGAAAGTCTGGGTGAATCAACCCAGACTGTTTATTAAAAGCTGTCGTCACTCAACACTTACACTTCGACTGCGCTCAGTGTACAACACTCAGCATTTAGCACTCAGCACTCAGCAATCATCTTCGGACTTGACTACTAAATCCCGACGCTTTAAATTGCTTTAACTTTAAAGGTAATGGCTGATTTGCTGGTACAGAAATTCTCAACTCAAAATCGCTAGTTCCTGGGGGAACTTCGGCAATAGAACCAAGGCGGGTACGATTTTGTAAAACTGGGTCGTTGTTAGCATCATATATCCGACCATAGATATCTGCATCGTAGACGGTTTTATAAGTGCCATTTTCGGCTTTACCTATGACAATAAAGCAATTAGCCGCAGTTGCGCTACCGCCACTTGTCACTGCCCCCTGAGCTAGTTCTGGGGGACAATCTTTATAAGAAATGTCAAATAGTTTAATCTGGGTTAAGGCTTCGGCTGTTGGTGTGATTACCCATGAGAGAAGCGCAAACAGACAAACAGTAAATATTAGCTGCATCAGTTTTGAGTAGTACTGCATAACCAAAGTTGGGAAATTCCATAAAAATGCTTTGCTGTGTTGTTTTTTCATATTTCACACAGGTAATTAATTACTCTAAGCGAACTTAGTGCTGAAAAACTCGGCATTCAGCACTATTTTTAACCTCAGCTTACCTGAATTTCGCAACCAAGAGATTGCAGACTTTAAATTCTGCGGAGTATCCATCAAGTTTTTTTGATGAATTTTTGTATTCTTTAGTTGACATCCACCTTATACATCAAGAAAATTTGATATGAGGAATAGACAACCTTAGCGACAACACGCGGTGGAGAGGTCGATGAATACAAAAGTTAAGAAATTGGCTCTCGTGTTGGGAACGCTGACTCTAATCAGCAGTTGTGCCGATAAATCAACTTCTAATACTCAAAGTCAGCAGTCTCCAAGTGCTGTAGAAGTGAGTAATAGTAAAAAGACTGGGATACCGATTAAAATTGATGGTTCTAGTACGGTGTATCCTATCACGCAAGCGATCGCCAAAGAGTTTCAAGCAGACTCTAATAACAAGGCGCAAATTGAAGTCAAATTTTCTGGTACTACAGGCGGGTTTGAAAAATTTTGTGCAGGAGAAACAGCAATCAGCAATGCGTCCCGACCGATTTTGTTAGCAGAGATGACAGCTTGTAAAAATAATGGAGTGGGGTATATAGAGCTTCCCATAGCTTTTGATGCTTTAACTGTGGCTGTAAATCCTCAAAATACTTGGGCAAAAGACATCACAGTAGCAGAATTAAAAAAGATTTGGGAACCTGCGGCTCAAGGGAAAATTACTCGCTGGAACCAAGTACGAGCATCTTGGCCAGATCGTCCTTTGACTTTGTATGGTGCTGGGGGAAAATCTGGTACTTTTGACTACTTTACAGAGGCAATTGTTGGTA
This sequence comes from Aulosira sp. FACHB-615, assembly GCF_014698045.1. Classification (GTDB taxonomy): domain Bacteria; phylum Cyanobacteriota; class Cyanobacteriia; order Cyanobacteriales; family Nostocaceae; genus Nostoc_B. The sequence goes on along the minus strand of NZ_JACJSE010000034.1, from coordinate 43,466 downwards.
AAGCTAGAGCTTCTCGCAACGATTATACAGCCAGTGAAAATGATGAAATGTTAGTAGATGGCATTAGTAAAGATCCAAATGCGTTAGGTTACTTTGGCTACGCTTATTACGAAAAACATCAAGATAAATTAAAAGCTCTTTCTATTGATAGCGGCCGTGGCTCTGTATCACCTTCACGGCAAACAGTAGAGAAAGCAATGTATCAACCACTTTCTCGACCATTATTTATTTACGTTAATCCTCAATCTTTCTCACAAAGGGGAATACTGTACGAATTTATAGACTTTTACATTAAAAATGCCCCAAAAGCTGTAACTTCTGTGGGTTATATACCTTTACCTGACGAAGGCTACCAGATAAATTCTGTTCACTTTTATCAAAGCAAGGTAGGAACAGTATTTGATGGCAAAGCAGAAATGAATCTCACAATTGGTGAATTGTTACGAAAAGAAGCCAAGTTTTAGCGATTAAGTTTGATTTTAGGTGTACTTTAATGGCTCATAATTCACAAGCTAGTCCCACTCGGATACAAGCAGGAAGCAATCTCAGCTTTTTTGAAAAGTACCTCACTGTTTGGGTATTTTTATGTATCTTTGGCGGAATTGTTCTGGGTCGATTATTTCCAGGAGTGGCGGTAGCACTGGACGCAATGAGTGTATATCAAGTGTCGATTCCCATTGCTGTCTGTTTGTTTTTCATGATGTATCCCATCATGGTGAAGATTGACTTCACCCAAGCTACAAATGCTATCCGCGCCCCAAAACCGGTAATTCTCACCTTGGTAGTGAATTGGTTGATTAAACCATTCACAATGGTGGTCTTTGCTCAGTTTTTTTTAGGATGGTTATTTCGTCCTTTGATTGTCGGAAGTGAAATGATTCGCGGTGGTGAAGTTGCACTGGCTAATTCTTACATTGCCGGCACAATTTTATTAGGAATTGCACCTTGTACAGCAATGGTGCTGATGTGGGGATATCTTTCTTACGGCAACCAAGGACACACCTTAATTATGGTGGCTGTAAACTCTTTGGCTATGCTATTTTTATATGCGCCTTTGGGTAGATGGTTACTAGCGGCGAATAATTTAACTGTACCTTGGGAAACTATTGTTTTGTCGGTACTAATTTACGTTGGTTTGCCGCTAATAGCAGGAATGTACAGCCGTTACTGGATTTTTAAATATAAAGGTAAAGAGTGGTTTGAAAGACGATTTCTCAACTATTTGACTCCCGTGGCGATTACGGCTTTGTTATTAACTTTGGTACTGCTGTTTGCCTTCAAGGGTGAATTAATTGTGAATAATCCCTTGCATATTTTGTTAATTGCTGTACCATTGTTTATTCAAACTAATTTCATTTTCTTGATTAGTTATGTAGCAGCATTAAAGCTGAATTTAGCTTACGAAGATGCTGCACCAGCAGCATTAATTGGCGCGAGTAATCATTTTGAAGTAGCGATCGCCACGGCTGTGATTTTATTTGGCTTAAGTTCTGGTGCTGCACTGGCTACGGTGGTAGGGGTTTTAATTGAAGTGCCAGTCATGTTAATGCTGGTTGAAGTTTGTAAACGCACAGCAAGTTGGTTTCCGAGAGAACCGGAGAAAGCAACCTTGCTAGATCCGCGTTGTTTTGGGGATTGCAAATAATCACAACTATCAGGAATAAAAAACAGGGGTTATCTATGAAACGTGTCATGTTTGTGTGTAAAAAAAATTCTGCCCGTTCACAAATGGCGGAAGGTTTTGCTAAAACCTTGGGTAAGGGAAAAATTGCTGTGACTAGTTCGGGATTAGAGGCGAGTCAGGTAAGGCCAGAAGCGATCGCAGTGATGCAAGAAATTGGGATTGATATTACTGATCAGCATTCCAAACCCCTAAGTGATTTTCAAGCCGAAGATTTTGATGTGGTGATTTCTCTGTGTGGTTGTGGTGTGAATTTACCGCCGGAGTGGGTAGTGCGCGAAGTATTTGAAGATTGGCAATTGGATGATCCGGCTGAACAACCTGAGATTTTTCCGAGAGTGCGCGATGAAATTAAAGAACGGGTAGCGCAATTAATCGCATCGGTAAATCAAGCATAAACTTATTTATTTCCATCATGACAACATTCGACCATCCCCCCAGAATTTTATTTTTATATGGTTCTTTGCGCGATCGCTCTTACAGTCGCCTGTTAGCCGAAGAAGCCGCCCGCATCATTACAGAATTTGGTGCTGAGGTGAAGTTCTTCGACCCCAGAGAACTCCCAATTTACGGTAGCGTCCCTGACACCCATCCCAAGGTTCAGGAATTGCGTGAATTAAGTTTATGGTCAGAAGGGCAAGTTTGGTCTAGTCCAGAGTTACACGGTCAGATTTCTGGGATTATGAAAAACCAAATTGATTGGATTCCTCTGAATATAGGTGCAGTTCGTCCAACCCAAGGTAGAACTTTGGCTGTAATGCAGGTAAGTGGTGGTTCCCAATCGTTCAACGCCGTGAATACATTAAGAATTTTGGGGCGATGGATGCGGATGTTTACGATTCCCAATCAATCATCAGTGGCGAAAGCATATCAAGAGTTTAACGAAGACGGCACTATGAAAGATTCACCCTACCGCGATCGCGTTGTGGATGTGATGGAAGAACTTTATAAGTTTACTTTGTTGTTACGAGACAAAGTAGATTATCTCACTGATCGCTACAGTGAACGTAAAGAGAAAGCAGCCAAAGAAGTCATTGAGGTGGCGAACAAAGCTTTGCAAACTAATTAATTAAAATTAATTTTGAGCGATCGCATCTCTGTTATGAGAAAATTCTTAATTAAATAGGCAATAGGAAATAATACTATTGCCGTTCACCGTCTAACTAGGGATTTTGTAATAATTAGAGACATAACCTCTAAGTTGCTCTTGACGACCTATGAACCCAGATGAGATTAAAACAGCATTGCAAACAGCCTTTAAGCGTTGTGATGTAGCCAGCTGTCCTCTCTCTGAGACGCAGAAACAGATATTACTGCAAGTAGTCAAGCAAATTCCTCAAGATTCCACATCCGATATTGCGAACCCTTTAGACGAATTAGATTCCGAAGAACTGTTAGCATTTTTAAAATTTGTCAAAACAGAAGAACAACAAAACCGCACCTGGAAAGTGCAATTACTCAATGATTGGCTGCATAACCAAAACTCAGGCGCAGTCCAATTCATCCGCGAACGCTATGGTTTGCAATGGTTGAATCGAGTCGAGTCCTATCATTTTGATAAATATGCTGATTTTGAAGATGCACTCAAGTTAAGAGTAGGCGATCGCATCGAAGTTTCCAACGCCCTCTGGGAATGGGTGCAAGACAATGGCCCTTGTCCACGAGAATGGTTTCTCTGCACTGTAGTTTACATCGATGAAATCAGCAATAATAACAACTCTTCTATAAATTGCATTATTCGCTTTTATAACGGTTCCGAATTTCAAATTCAAGGCATTTATGATTGGAACCGCTATAATTGGCGCTGGCCTCAAAATCAAAAATGAACTCAATTTGTGTAGGCTAGAAGTAGGAAGAATACTTCTCTTCAGATAGAAAGCTGGGTATATATAGCAATCCTACATCATTTATAAAACTCTCTTTCTTCTTCTTCTTTGTGTCCTTTGCGTCCTTTGCGGTTCGTTAAAAAGAATACTTTTTCACAACTCTGATGGGATGGCTATATATATTTTTTTGGCGTTGCTGATTACGGGGATGATTTTTGTCTCATGCAAAGGCGCAAAGAGCAAGAGTTTTAAAAGTAGAATTTTATGATTTCATCCCGCATTTATGCAACGCCATTTTTTCATTCCTCAACTTTCCTCCTGAAGCCTACGTCGTAATTTATCCAGTGATGATTCTACTTCAGTAATATCTAAATCTTGACTGTTATTTATTTCTACATCCTCTTCAATACAAAACTCAATGCTGAGTTTAAATTTTATTTTGCCATTTTTCCAGTTTTGAGAACCTAATGTTAGGATTTTGCAGTCTATCCCTTCATCAGAGAAATAATCACCTGATGGAAAATAAATGCTTCTGCTATTTAATTGTTGTTGCAATCTGTATGATAAATCCTCATTAGATGATTGACTTACTCCAGACTTAATCTTGCTAATTTTATAAGTGTTATCTTTAATTTCTACAACGTCATCATCATTACATTCTATAGATTTGAATATATCTTCCATATCAACCTCTAGTTAAAAATTAATCATCACCTCGATAGCCACAGATACCCAACTTCTCAAATAAGTCAGGTATCTTCTGATTCACCAATAAATTAGGCAGCAAATATCTCAGGCTTTACCTTACTTTTATCTGTGGTTAATCAATCTTGAATTTGCACCATCCCATCCAACAAACCATCAGAAATTACTACACCATTACTTGCAGCAATCTTTTCCACAGCATCTAATTCATTTAGATTAATTACTGGCAATAAATAGTCATATAACTGCATTGCTTGTAAACAACTATTCATTCCCGATACTGCTGTGTTATAACTTTCTATTTTTTGTTCCACAGCACTTAGCAAGCGGCGATTCTGCAAAATTTTCTCTTCGGCTTCGTGTTGTAAAGTCTGTTCTAAATAAACACGCGCTTGGGGATATTGTTGGAGAATATCATCGGCTTGTTGTTCCGCCATTGGTAACAATTGGGTTTTTAGAATTTGATTGATAGTTTGGCGGAAAGATGTCCGAATGGTATAGGAAACTTTTGGTTCAAAATCTAACTTTAACAATTGCCGAATTGCTGGTTCAGCTTCAATCATACTTTCACAGTCATAACTTTGGGATGTTTGCTGCAAAGTTTGACGAAATTGATAGATAGAAAAAGTGCCTTCATCATAAAATCTCGGACTTTCGCGCACGAAGCGATCGCATTCTACACTAGCAGCACTTACTAAAGCTAATGTTACCTGTTTTTCGATGGCTTTGATGTTTTGTTCAATCCCACCATCATTCCCCAATAAACGATATAACTGACGATAATATTCGGTTTTGCGAATTGTCTCAATTAAGCGTTGAAAGAAATTAGCAACTAATTGTTCAGAGGAATTAACTAAAATATCTTCCAACTGATTGGATAAATAATAAAATGCCTCGACTAAAATCGCCAGCAATGGCGCAGTTGCATTTCGCAGATGACTCAGAGTTGCACGGCGATAAGCCTCAGCCACAGAAAAGGTATCTAGCAATTCATCTAAACGCCGAATCATCCGTGATTGTAATTGACGGAAATCAGCTTCAAAGATTTCAGAACCATTATTAATGACTTGGTTGATTTCTGCGATAATATGTTGATTAAAATCTTTGCCAATTTCCTGGAGTTGTTGGTTGAGTCGCTGTAATTCCTGCGACTTCATCGCCTCAATTTCTCTTGGTTGACTGTCTAAATCTCGGTAAACTGACTGATAAGTTTTTTTCAGTTTAATACAAATACCTTCCAAATCATCAGCCAGATTTTGAAACAGCATCGGACGCTTTTCTTCTGTGAGATAGCGAGTAATAGCTGTGCGAAATTCTTCAATACCACTATCGAGAATTAGCTGATTAATTAAAGGTATACCTTGTTCAGCTAAAATCCGCGAATAATTTTGATTGGGAGTTTCAAAGCCATTCAGAGAAATGCGAAAATTAGTATAGGAAAGCTTACCAGAAGTCACACAATAGTTATTAAATGCGTAGACAAACTGTGGTGTTTCTTCTTCTCCATTCAAGCCTTTTACACTTTCCGCAAAGATAGAATCTAAACCGAACCTATTCTGTATACTTGTCTGTTTAATTTGACTGCCATAAAAACCAAGTAAACCACTGGTTTTATAAACTCTGCTAGTATCACGAAACTGACTGCTAATTAAATCATCCAATCGCTGCCTTAATTGGGTATTGTACCAAGTTTCGTCGATGCGGTTGAACACATAAAAGACGCGATCGCGGATTCCGCTATTTCCCCGCATTGTTTCTAAAAGCAGCGTTTCTTCTTTTGTCATGTCACCAGCCGATGCAGGTTTCAGCACGCATACCACTGCTGAAGTATCGGGATGTTGAATTTTAGCGTAAGTTAACTGTGCATCCTTTTCTACAGGTGCATCAATTCCTGGTGTATCAATAATAACGTTGCCATCTTCCAGCAAAGGATGATTGCAATAATATTCAATTCGCTTTAAAACAGCACTATTACTTCCGCGTCTTGCATATCCAGCAGCTTCTTTTAAATTGGAAAAATTAAATGTTTCCATTGAATAAGTCGCATTGTTAACTGTATGAATATGCTCACGGTTCGCTTCATAACCTGCTAACAATAAAATTAATGCCTTAGCTTGTTTTGCACGTTCCGAACGACTTTCGCCACCTTCCTGTTGTAGAATTAAGTCACAGCCTTGATTGAGCAAATTAATTACTTCAGCTTGATTGATATTTACTGCGGTTGTAAATCCTATTTGCTGACATAAATAACTGGCTTGTTCTCTAATTTCCGATTCACTTAAAAAAGTTAGTACGACTCTTTCTTTATCTAGTTCTGCATATTCAATTTTGCATTCTGTCCCTGTGGCGTGACCTTCTGCACTATACAGTAATTCTCTTTCCAGGAGGGCATTAATTAGCATAGATTTACCTGCACTAAACGCACCCGCAAACACAATTTCAAACTTGGGAGAAATAGCCTTGCCTAAAGAAGTTTGTACAGGTGTGATATCCTGAGAACGTAAAGCAGGTTCTTGCTGGAAAAGTTGTAAGATTAATTCAACTTGCTCTTTTAAATTTGCACATTGAATCGGCAGGCTAGTCATTTTTAATACCCTGAAGATTACATATATATTAATAATGATTAAATCTGTAAAACCTCAGTAAATCTACTTGCATATAAGTCACTGGACAAATCATCTCCCGACTAATTTAAGAAGTCGCAGCGATGGTAACCAGAGATGAATCCTAAATAGAGAAATCCTGGTTAATTTCCTAATTTACTTGTGTATTTATAGAGTAGGAAAGTAGCCTTACCTCAATTACTGATATGAGTTCTATCCTGACCTCTGTACTCTGTTTTCCTAAATAATTTTGTTTGATATTTTAAATGAATGTATCAACTCTCTAAATTTAGTACCTTCACTTTGAGCTATGAATAAACTCTACCCAAAGAGAGATGAAAGAAAGAGCATCTTGGGATAATTCGTAGCAGTTTTTGTTGGTGAAATCAACATCAGCTTTTGACACTGAAGCGGAAATACCCCAGTAATTTTAACTCTGAGTAATAACTTAACTTAACATTTGGTATTTAAATTTAAACGAGCGCGGCAGGGCTCGAACCTGCGGCCGATTGCTTAGAAGGCAATTGCTCTATCCACTGAGCTACGCGCCCAAGACAAAGTAGTGGCTTTTATGAGAGCCATCAATATAATTATATCGTTATTGCCCCTAAGAAGCAATCAAAAATTGCAGATTTGCGATAGCAAGGCTAAGATGCTAGTCGAACAAAGCAAATCAGTTATTGATTAGCTATATTGAGTGGTCAAGGCGAGTTATTTGCATTTTAGTGGAGATATCCTTTGGGTAGCTTACACTAGGGTGGCTAAAGAGCGATCGCGCCACTGACCTGAAACACATACTAAGTAATCGCACTCTTGGCGATGTTACTAAATCAGATTATAGATCGCATATCCACAAAGCCCCTGTGAGGAGTGATTTTAGCGTGCCATGTTTATTCTCAAACGGCAGGATGTTGAAATATCAAGCATTCAGCACCCAAAAAGGGATCAGCAAGTGCCGATCCTCCATTATCAGGGGCAAACCTTTCGGTTGATTAGTTTGTTTAAAGCTAATCAAGAAGAAGAAGCTCGCGCCTTGTGGAGAGATTTGACAGATAATCGCGGTAAAGCTTGTGTCTTACTAGAAGAGCCAGATCGTTTTAGCATCTGGGGTAAAATCCGCTTAGAACAGCTAGATAGTGATACTGGTGGTCATGGTAAGACAGACATACTGATTCAAGCTAGTATCTTGCTATTACAAGCGGTGCATCTAGATATTGAAGAGTTTTTAGGCGCTCGTCAATTAACATTATTTGAAAAAGATATGGGGGAAGTTTTTAGACAGCAGAAATTTCCTGAAGCTTCTTCCCCCGAATCTGTTAAGCATTTAGTCACCATAGATCCCTTAGAAGATACCAAACTTCCAGCTTGGCAAGAAAATCATGTAACTACGTTTTTACAGGAACTGCACAAGCTAGGGAAAACTTATTTTGGTAATGCCAACTTTGCCAATAAAGTAGCCGATAGGTTACAGGATATGGCAGAAGGCGAGCGATCGCTATTTATTTCCTGGCTCAACCAATCTTCCCTCAATAAACTCTGGCAATAGCCAGCAAAAGCATGAATTATGAAGTATGAAGCCTGAAAAACTCACTTATACCCTGAATTATTGCAAAAAAAGCTTTTCTGCTTCCATAGCAACCAAGGCACATACCCATAAATTCTCACTTTATCCTTCAGACTTCAAACTTCCAACCTTCCAGCGTGCATATACATAGTCAATCCCTATGAGTAGCTCTTACAACAATTCTCTGCGTTCTAAATCTATATTCAGTAATCGTAATATTATCTTGGCCGGAATTACCTGGGCGGTAGCGGCACTATTATATTTTTTGCTATTTAGTGCTAAAATTCCAGGAGCCAACGGCGAAGAAAGTCGTGCCGAGTGGTATGTAATTGGCACAAATATTTTTGAAGCGTTAGCTTACTTGGGTGCTGGTATTTTATGCTTAAGGAATTGGCGTAGCCCCCAAATCGTCAGTAGTCGAAATGTGTGGTTGGCAATTGCCATTGGTATGCTTTCTTATTTCCTGGGAGGGATATTTTTTGGCTATACAGAAATAGTTTTAAAAAAAGAACCGGATGTATCCATTGGCGATGTATTTTTTGTATTGACTTATATTTCCCTGGGCGTAGGCATGATTTTAGCTGTGGCATCAAGACGCATTAATCTCGAAAAATGGCAATGGCTGATTGTCGCTGCCATAGGAGTGTTTGGTAGTTTGGTGGCATGGTGGATTTCAATGCAACCAAAAACAACAACAGAAATACCAACAGGACTACTAGCCACAATTTTGAATTGGTTTTACATCGTGAGCGATGTATTGTTGCTGATTATTGCGACAACCTTACTCTTAGCTTTTTGGGGTGGACGAGTAGCTCAATCTTGGCGAATGATTGCAGCGGCCGCATTTTCGCTTTACATTGCAGATATGTGGTTTAAATTCGCTCAAGGGGATAATTATCAAAGTGGAGACATATTAGAAGTGTTTTGGGTATTTAGTGGAGTGTTATTTGGTATGGGCGCAGTCCTAGAACATGACGCATCATTGAGCCGGACTCGCCGGGAGCGTGGACGTAAACGAACTTAGATTTGGTGTCTACCGTGAGAAAACTAACAGAATCAGATAAACAAGAAATTCTTAAGTTATATCGAGAAACTGCTGAAACGACCTCGACTTTAGCAGAACGTTATGACGTGAGCAACTCAACCATCAGTCGTCTGCTCAAAAGTACCTTACCAGAGGATGAGTACGAATACTTAGTTTCGTTGAAACGCGCGGCTCGGACTCCTGAAGGTAGGGCGCAGGTAAATTATGAGCAGTTGCCTTTGCTGGTACCAAAAGAGCCAGAAATTGAACCGCCTCAGAGCGAAAGCAAGCCTATAGAATTGCCCAAGCTCAAGTCACAAGAGCCAGTCATTGAAGCAGCATTAGAACCAGAAGATGATGAAGACTCAAATTCTGGTATTAGAAGAGTGCGGCGGCGTTCCTCGGCAACTACAGAAAAACCAAAGCCAAAATTGGTGAAAAAAGCCGACATTGCGCCAGAACCACCACCAGAAATTGCCAGCATTCCTAGCCCAATACTGGATGAGGAACGTCCCAAAGTTGTGGCTTTTGCCGATATTCTGGGCGAAGAACTGCTCGATGAGTCTGAAGATTTAGATGATCTAGACGATGATTTAGATGATGACGATTTAGATGATGATGATTACGAGGAGGATGACGATTACTTTGATGAGCCAAGACCGTTAGTTACAAGACGCAGGTTAGGTGAAGCACCAGTCCAAGTTTTACCATTGTCGGCGGCGAATTTACCGAGAACTTGTTATTTGGTAATTGACCGTTCCGCCGAGCTAATTACCAGACCACTCAAGGATTTTGGTGATTTAGGGCAAATTCCAACTCTGGAAACTCAGCAGCGCACTTTGCCGATATTTGATAACCATCGCGTAGCCAAACGTTTCTCGACAAAGCGCGATCGCGTGATTAAAGTTCCTGATAGTAGAATGCTACACAAGGCACGGACTCACCTCCAAGCTAAAGGCATCACCCGCCTGTTAATTGATGGTCAAGTCTACTCTTTGTCTGCACTTTAAGACAACGGAATCAACTTTCAAGAAACATAGGGGTGTAAGGGAAAAACTGAAAAACCAAACCATAGTCTGAAACATCTACTTTCTCACCTATACCCTTACACCCCATACCCCTAAACCCCTCAATTGTGCGTGTAAACAGCAGCAGTAAAACGCTTCGCTAAATTCACAATGTCTTGTTTGCGAGCAACTTGATTTACCCAAAGTTGAGGTATGCCCTCAATACCATAGTAAATTCCCGCTAACCCACCGGTGACAGCCGCAGTTGTATCTGTATGTCCGCCCAAATTTACAGCTTTTAATACTGCTTCTGCATAGGATGAGCTATTTAATAAACACCATAACGATGCTTCCAGGGTTTCAATGACATAGCCACCAGATTTAATCTCTTCAATTGGTAAGCTGGCAATGTCACCACTGAATACTCTAGCAAAATGGGGTATTTCTGCCAGAAATTGCGGTGCAGAATAAATAGGTTGAATTTTTTCTAAGCCTTGAGTGTAAGCTGTGGGTAAATTAGCGCCTTGCAGCAGTTCAATGGCGATACTAGTATAAATGCCGCAGGCCATTTGCGATCGCACATGAGCATGGGTAATACAAGACACCTGATGCACCCGCGAAATCAATTCCGGGAAATCTAAGGTTTGATGGCAATAAGCCATCGGTAAAGTTCTCATCAAAGAACCATTACCATTACTCATCTCGCTCGTTCCCCCAGCCTCTAAAGGTGGAACCCCTTGATTAATTCGCATAATAGCCGCATGAGTACTTTGTCCGATGCCAAATATTTCCCCTCTGGGAGTCCAGTAAGCTTGCTTATACCACCGCCAAAAAGACAAAGCTATGGCATCCAAAGAATACCCTCGACAAAGGCTTTCTGCCAAGCAAAATGTTAGGGAACTATCATCAGACCAAGTTCCCGGCGGTTGATGCCATGTGCCGTAACCCAGCATCTTCGTGACAGGGAATTTCATACGTTCAGCGCGGCTTGTAAACTCCACAGGCACACCCAAGGCATCACCGACACATAAACCCATCAAACCAGACAATGTTTGTGTAGCGGTTTGCATTATGCCATCTCCACGAAAATTGCCAAAATTTCACAGCCAGAACACAAGCAGCCCAATATCCATAAATCACACTCAACCCTGATAATCGCCTCTGGGTACTGAATTCTGCTGAATTTACTTTATATATTTCTGCCATAGCTTATTGCTATTACTGCTACAAGCAATTATTAGGCATTAGCCCGCATTTCTCACAAGCTTCAGGCGTTTGATGGGGCAGAGGGGCAGAGGTGCGGAGGGGCAGGGGAGAGAGTACCTTCATTCTCCCCTGCTCCCCTGCTCCCCTGCTCCCCTGCACAGGCTTTGAAAGGTGTGGTGAGAAATCCGGGATTAGGAGAAATTACAAAATTATCAATTTTGATTGCATCAGTCATGTAAGAAAAAATTAACTTTTCTTGCGTTTCTGTGCCAGTTTTTTAAGCGACTACTCACAAAAGTTCCGGTTGAAATAAATCTTGCTGCGAATATTGGCAAATTTTATGCAAGCTAAAATAGTAAATCTACTATCAGCTTTTGGGCATCAATCGTAACAACCTTTTTCTAGAGATTAAAAATTATTCGGAACTTTCGTACACAATTTACGACCTAGTAAATAACAGTAAAAATTCACAAAATTGAACAAAATTATGAAAGGTTTACTTCGGTCGTTCGTAGCAATTTCAGCATTGTCTTCTTTAGTTATTGCACCTTTGATGATGAATGCAGGACAAGCTGCGGCTCAAGATAAAAAAGGAACTGATGCTAGTTACATTGGTGCTGGTGTGGCAGCAGGCGTGACTAATGGCGGACTCAACAACGATGCAGCTAACGTTGGTGGTAATCTCACAGGTAGAGTCAAATTAGGCAGCCTTCCAGTTTCTGCACGGGGTAATGTGCTTTGGAGTGATAAGACGAGTGCTATCATCCCAGAACTTTCCGTAGACGTGCCTATTGCTAATAGAACTAATGCTTATGTCACTGGTGGTTATTCTTTTGTTGAAAAAGATGGTTCACCCAGTCCTTTAGGTAATAGAGATGCTGTCGTGCTGGGTGCTGGTGTCGAATCAGAAGTGGCGAATAATTTCTTGATTTACACAAATGCCAAAGTTGGACTACGAGCTTATCAAGATAGTCCGGCTTCTGCTGTTAGCATCAACGGTGGTATTGGCTATCGTTTTAAATAACTATAGGAATATGGTTTGATTCCTGAATCTAGTTGTGTAAGCAGAGAGTAGGGAATGGGGCGTAGGGAGTAGGAAAGAAGCCTGCTCTTGGTGTACTGATTTTTTTCCCAAATCAAATATTAATCCCATAACTCTCTCGGAAGTGAGAAGTTAATTTTTCAATAGATGTAATCTTGGTGAGCAATTCTAACATTTACAAATGTTAGAAAATAAAGATTTATTAGCTATCAACTCATACTTAAGGATGTTGGGATAATTCCAATTCAACATGGTGAATGTTGTTGTTGAACTTTGCAGGTTGAGGGAATATCAGACTTTATCCGTAAAAGTCAGCGAAAACCAACAAACTTAAAGTTGATTTATACCACCTACTTCTATATGCTGGTTTTGTTAAGTGTAAAACTATCGACAAAGCCGGCTTTTCGCCGTGTTACAATTGTCGTATTCCTCATATTTCCGACCGAATTACCGGGAATCACTGAGCCAAAAACTTAGTCTTGGGTTTCATCCCTGCTTTATTGAGAATACTATACAACTCTCATGGTTAAATCTGCTCCTCCACCACTTGCCAACCGTAAGCCCTCAAAAGTAGAAGGCATCAAAGAAAATAGTAATTTTTTGCGTGAACCTGTAGCAACGCAGATCCTTGAGGATACGGCTCACTTTAGTGAAGACGCGATCCAAATCCTCAAGTTTCATGGCTCCTACCAGCAGGATAACCGCGATAATCGCGTCAAGGGGCAGGAGAAAGATTACCAATTTATGCTGCGGACAAAGAACCCAGGGGGGTTTGTACCGCCGCAATTATATTTGGCTTTAGATAAGCTGGCTGATGAATATGGCAACCACACATTAAGGGCTACCACTCGTCAAGGTTTCCAAGTGCATGGCATCTTAAAGAAAAATCTCAAGGCTGCCATTGCGACTATTGTTAAAAATCTAGGTTCGACTTTGGGCGCTTGTGGAGATATTAACCGCAACGTTATGGCTCCACCAGTACCTTTCAAAAATCGTGCTGATTATCAGTATGCTTGGGAATATGCCCAAAACATTGCTGATTTACTGTCCCCTCAAACTGGTGCTTATTACGAAATTTGGCTAGATGGCGAAAAAGCTATCAGTGCAGAAGAAAATCCAGAGGTGAAAGCGGCGCGGCAAAGTAATGGTAGCGGCACAACTTTTACTGACAGTGAAGAACCTCTGTATGGTACTTACTATATGCCACGCAAATTCAAAGTTAGCGTGACAGTACCGGGGGATAATTCTATTGATTTATATTCCCAAGATTTGACTTTGGTAGTTATTACCAATGCTCAAGGCGAACTAGAAGGATTTAATGTCTTTGCTGGTGGCGGTTTAGGCAGAACCCACAATAAAGAAGAAACATTTGCCAGGTTAGCAGACCCGATTTGCTATGTAGATAAAGCAGATGTTTACGAAATTGTCAAGGCAATTGTGGCGACTCAGAGAGATTATGGCGATCGCACTGACCGCCGCCATGCTCGTTTAAAATACTTAATCAATGATTGGGGTGTAGATAAATTCCGCGCCAAAGTTGAGGAATATTTTGGTAAATCAGTCGCCCCCTTTAAACCACTGCCAGAATTTAAGTATGAAGATTTCCTTGGTTGGCAAGAACAAGGCGATGGCAAGTTATTTTTAGGTATCTCCATCGACAATGGGCGGGTAAAAGATGAAGGTTCGTTGCAACTCAAAACCGCCTTGCGGGAAATTGTCGAACAGTTTCACCTACCTATCCGCTTAACACCCCACCAAAACCTGATTTTCTGCGACATTGCCCCAAAAAATCAAGCAGCCATTCAAGAAATTCTTGACCGTTGCGGTGTTGTCTCTGACCCCGGTAAAATTGAACCACTGTTCCGCTATGCAATGGCTTGTCCAGCTTTGCCTACCTGCGGCTTGGCTATTACCGAATCAGAACGAGCAATACCAGGAATTTTAGAACGAGTCCGGGCGTTATTAGATAAATTTGGTTTACCAGAAGAGCATTTTGTCATCAGAATGACAGGTTGTCCTAATGGTTGCGCTCGTCCTTACATGGCAGAATTAGGTTTTGTTGGTAGTGCGCCAGAATCTTATCAAGTTTGGTTGGGCGGTTCACCACATCAAACAAGATTAGCTCAACCAATAGTCGAAAAGTTGCACCACAACGACATTGAAAGCTTTTTAGAGCCGATTTTTGTTTTCTTCAAGAAATCACGCCAAGCAGAAGAAAGCTTTGGCGATTTTTGCTCACGGGTTGGTTTTGATGCTATTCGTGAATTTTCAGCACAGTATCAGCCGGAAACTGTTGCCGTCACCACCGCAGAAACTTCAGCACCAGCTAAAAAGAAAGCTGCACCCAGCCGATCCCGTCCCCGCATTAGCCTTTATGATGAGGTTTACAGCAAGTTAAAGGAAACTGCTACCAGTCAAGGTAAATCAATGACAGAAATCGTCAATGAAGCCTTGAAAATTTACTTGCAGATAGACAAGTAACTAGGACTTACGCACCAAAATTGTCTGTGGAGATTGGGTGTAAGGGTGAAGGGGTATGGGGTGTAGGGGTTTTGAATACCTACACCCCTACGGAGAGGTCAAAATTCACAAGTAATAGAATTTTTGACTTTTGACTTGATTTTGCCCTTACACCCTGGGCTAAAAACTTAATTTTTCGTTTTTTAAACAATTAACTGAAGTTCAGAATTACTCTATTTCTTCACAACGAATTAATAACTTTTCCATCGCTTCTGCAAGAGAAATTAAATCTTTCCAAGAAGAACCAGTGACTAAATTTTGCGCGTGTGCTAGTCGGTTGCGTAATTGTTCGGCAGATTTAAGGAAGCGTTCACCAAATCGTTTTGACTTTAATTCTAGTTGTTCCAGCAGTTCTGGTTGATTTAACACTAATTCTCGTTTGTCACAAAACTGGAGATAATCTAACAAATCTGTGGCTTCGTTTCTTTCTTGACTTTCTCGCCACAGCCGTTTGGCGATTTCTACCCGTTCTGGTTTGAGGAATTTTTGCCAGGAATCTTGGGGATAATAAAGCCGCACCAGTCGCAGTAAGTTCATTTCTAGCAGTGTGACCAAGCCAAATAGTAGCATTCGCACTGGTGCTTTTTGTAAGTCGCCACAAGTCACAATTCCACTAACTTGATTGCAATCTAAGACAAATAAGCGAGGAGTTTGCCGCAAAATCGGTAATAACTTCATCAGTGGCGTGGAGATGGCTATAAGTTCTTGGGAATGAAACACCCGTTGGTAGTCGCCGCATTTACCCGATTTTGCTTGGATTAAACAAGAGCGTTCAATATAACCAGTGATATTATCTCCCGTTTCAATACCGACCACATCAAAATCCTGTGCTTCCATCCACTGCAATACCTCTACTACCTCTGCTTGGGAGGACACAGCTTTCAGAGGTTCTGCTACATACTCGATTGTAATGTTGTTCTCAAACAAACTCCGCAGGTCTTGCGATCGCGATTTTAGGTGTTTCATCTACCTTGAGCTATAAGACATCCGCAGGATTAGTATTTCACTCTCGGCGACTTTCTGTCAGTCCAAGCTGAGAACCAATCCTCTAAGATTCATCATTATCAGAAGTTACATAGTGAAGAGTTTGACATAGGGCGCAGGAGTATAAAAGTGTAGGTGAGCCAAAACCTTTATACCCATTCTCAACAGACAACCCTGTGTAAATTATTTTCGTATATCTATCTAAAGATATTAATAATAATTAATTGTTATATCACTTGATAGATACATCAAAACTGAAAATCCTGATATTTTTTTTTAAGTTCACAAATAGTCAAGGTAAAAAATATGAGTATCGAAAATCGCATTGAAGCAACTGCTAAAAATATTGAAGGTAAAGTACAGGAAGTAGTTGGTGAAGTTACAGGTAATCCCGCAGATAAGGCTGAAGGTAAAGCTAAACAAGCGGCAGCGAAGGTAATTCACACTACAGAAAACATCAAAGATGAACTTAAAAAAGCTATAGACTAAATAGAAAGTAAAGTTCTGAGTGCTGAGGAGAAAGTTAGTAGATTCAAGGCTTTGAGTCATCAATACTATCTTCAGTCATAAAACTAAGGCAATAATTGTAGTTTTCTGCTTTCATTTTTATACAAAAAACTCCACTTTGATTCAAAGTGGAGTTTTTGATATTTATGATTGATTGTAACGACAAAATCAGCCTAACCATAATTTTTGATTCAATTAATAACTGGGGCGATTAGTAAGTAAACTCCAGATGAAAATAGCGATAATTGCACCAATAATGGCAACAATTACCCCCGGAATACTCAGGGTTGCCGCAGTAAATTGGAACCTGCCAGTTTCTAACAGTGTAACCAGAGTTCCGCCAATTAAAGCACCGATGATTCCTAAAACCATAGTTGCCAAAATACCACCACCTTGACGGCCGGGATAAATAGCTTTAGCAATGGCTCCAGCAATCAAACCTAAGATAATCCAAGCAATAATATTCATAATTAATTCTGCAAAGATTCTCCCCGTATGTTATTGAGAGCTACTTGCTTTTCCTTCTATCTCAAGAAATAAGTATTATGGCAAAATAAGTGTAATGTCTCTATTTTTACTCAAAGGAAACTAAGCCAATATCTGTGCTTTCTTGCTTGAGTTGCGTTATTGTTCTTACCAATCTACTTTTGTTGAGGAAATACGTCGGATGATTCACGAGGATAATGTATGAATAAAACCCCCCGGATTCGCATACCAAATGAAGTTAGACAATATGTGTTTCAACGTGATAAATATCAATGTCAAAGCTGTGGTAAGACTGATTTAGAAACTAATTTGACCATTGACCATATCATTCCCTTGGCGCGTGGGGGTCAAAATGATATCAGCAATTTACACACTCTTTGCTTGACTTGTAATCTCAAAAAATCTGACAAAACAGATCAGCGTTTTCGGCGACATTTTCAAAGTTGAGCTAATCTAGTATAGGCTGTTAGTTTTGAATTTTTATGTCTCGTAAAGTCAACAGCAATTCTCGTAGATTTGGCAAACTTAGAACCCCGGCATTGTATTTATTAGCTGCGATCGCTATTTTAGCGGCTGCCTTTCCTAAACTGTATGAAATTAAAACAAAAGCGGGAATCAACATCTCAGACAGATATCACGCTGGCCCATTTTTAGAAAAGTACAGTTTTGGTTTATTTAGGTGTGAATGGCTTTATCCATATCGCTGCGATCGCCGCAACGGCAAAGTTTAACAGCTAAACTATATTAGCCGTAAATTACTCCTCACAAACAAGATACCCGACTGATGAAATAAGTCGGGTATCTGAATGAGTATATTGTGACAAATTTAAAATTAGATTTTTACTAAACAGCGCCACTCTTTTTGTCAAACAAAATAGCAACAGTTTTGAAAATTAACTTTAAATCGTATAGCAAACTCCAATTTTTTTGATATTGCAAATCCAGGCGAATCACATCTTCAAAACTTCGGACTGTAGACCGACCATTAACTTGCCATTCTCCAGTCATTCCTGGTTTTACGTCTAAACGTTGCCACTCTGGTACTTCATAACGTTCAACTTCATCCGGTGTTGGTGGTCTAGTACCTACTAAACTCATATCACCTTTGAGAACATTCCAAAATTGTGGCAATTCATCTAAACTTGTGCGCCGTAAAAATCGCCCGACTTTAGTAATTCTGGGGTCGTTGTCATTCTTAAAAAATGCGCCCTGCACTTGATTTTTGACTAAAGCTTTTTTGGCTTCCGCATCTACACACATAGAGCGAAATTTCCAAATTTTAAATCGCTTACCCATCCAGCCGCAGCGAGTTTGACTAAAGAAAATCGGGCCAGGATCATCAATTGTAATTGCAATGACAATCGGGATCAGCAAAATTCCTGTAATCACTAAACCCACTAGTGAACCAACTATATCAATCAAGCGTTTCATCCAAGAAGCTATAGAGGGATGAGTAGTAGGAAGTTGCTCTAGTTTACGAGAACTATTTTTAGAGACTTCTATATCATTTTCTGCTGCGATAAATGCGGCTTCGCCACTAGACTCCATCGGAAAAACTTGATCTAATCCTGTCAGAGTTAGTACCGCCATAACTTGGGGGGTAACATCTCGCAGAATGAGGGTAATTCCTCTTTCTTGAGCAATTTTGTAATTACTGACCAGAGCGCCTAAACCACTACTGTCCATAAAAATCGTCTGGTGAAAATCAACGATGATTTTCTTAAGGTGTGGGTTGGCGGCGATCAGGTCTTGGCAGGTTTGTTTAAAGCCGACTGCTTCTAGCACGCTTAACCGCGCCGATACCTGCACTATCGCCGTTTCATTGAGGGAAGTAACTGGGAAATTTACCTCTGTGGGTTGGCTAGTCATGAAGCTCTGCACTTTCGTTGCCATGTAAATTTAATCTGCCAAACATTATTTTGTCCTAGAAAATCACTGAACCTCAAATTTCAGGGGTAGGAACAAAGACTGATTTTTCGCTGTAGTTGGAGGGGTGAGGACGTTTTGAAAGCATAAGGCTAAGAAAAGTAATATTTTTACCTTCTGTTCCTTTTTGCTTTTGACTGTAGTTGTCTAGGTTTAGAGCCGAGATTGCCAAGGACGATTCACAATAGAACAAGAACACAAAAATGTACTTGTTTTGATATCGCCACGGCGCGATCGCTTTGCTACTATCCCATGACTGCTAACACTACAGAACCTACCGCACGACTGATTGAGGTCTTTTCTGCTATTCAAGGGGAAGGATTGAATGTCGGGACACGTCAAATTTTTATTCGCTTTGCTTTGTGTGACTTACGCTGTCATTTTTGCGATAGCTCCCACACATGGAATGCACCCACTACCTGTAAGGTAGAACGATCACCTGGATCACGAGAGTTTGAAATTCACTCTAATCCCGTCCCCTTAACCATATTACTCGACTGGATTAAACGTCAAAATCTACCGTTGCTACACGATAGCATTAGCCTGACTGGCGGTGAGCCGCTTTTACATGCCCCTTTTTTGTATGAATTTCTGCCCCAAGTGCGATCGCTTACTGGTTTACCAATATACCTAGAGACTGGGGGACATCGCCCAGAACAACTGGCGATGATTTTGCCTTACCTAGACTCTGTGGGTATGGATTGGAAACTGCCTAGCGTTAGCGGCGAGACTTATTGGCAAGAACATACAAAATTTCTCCAATTATGCCACAACAACCCATCTTTGGATGTTTTTGTCAAGATAATTATTTCGCAAAGTACCAATCCCGATGAGTTGCAAAAAACAGCTTTACTGATAGCAGATATCAATCCCAAAGTTCCTGTTTTTTTACAACCAGTCACCCCATTACCTACTTCTGAACAGTTCACTACTACACCCATACTCGCCCCGAATCCCGACCAAGTGCTGATGTGGCAAGCTTTAATGAAAAAGTTTGTGCCTCATGTCCGGGTTGTACCGCAAACTCATAAAATGCTCAATCAATTGTGAAGAAAAAGTGTTGAGTGCTAAGTGCTGAGTAGTATGAAACTTTGATGAAGATTTTCCCATGTCAAAACCGTATTCTATTAAGTAACCATGTGATATTCAATACCTTAATTTTTCGATAACCTTTCTTTAATCTAGAAGTCCAAAGCTGAAACCACTGTGTCTTTTTGCAAGGTGTACATGATTTCTGTCAAGCATTGGATTTCTGGATTCAGTTTTTCCCTGGTCACTGCCGTAGTTAGTATTACCGGATCGGCCACAACTGCTAGTGCAGTTTCTTTGGTTAATGGCATCACAATTCCCGGTGGTAGTACAGATTTATCTGCTTCTAGTACGAATAGCGCCAACACTAATCGCCTGGGATTTTTCTCTGACTTGTACTACGATCGCTCCAATAATGTGTACTATAGCCTGGCTGATCGCGGACCCGGTGGTGGTGTCATCAGCTACAATCCACGAGTGCAGAAATTTTCTTTAGATGTTGACCAAAATACAGGAAATATCAGTAATTTCCAGTTACTAGACACGATTATCTTCACCCAAAATGGTCAAAACTTTAACGGCTTAAATCCCGGAATCCTCAATGGAAATGCCAGCCTTCTTGGTCGCAGTTTTGACCCAGAAGGATTTGTGATCGCTCCGAATGGGAATTTCTACGTTTCTGATGAATATGGCCCCTCTGTCTACGAATTTAGCCCGACTGGTTCCTTTATCCGGGCATTTAACACCCCCAGCAATCTGATCCCCAGACAAAATGACAGCACAATTAACTATGTTGATGGTCGTCCTACAATTGCCACTGGTCGTCAAGACAATCGCGGCTTTGAAGGCGTAACCCTCAGCCCAGACGGTAGCCGCCTATTTGCGATGCTGCAAGACCCGTTAGTTAATGAAGGTTCTCCAGATGGGCGACGCAGCCGCAATTTAAGAATAGTTGAATTTGACACCAACACCGGGAATAGTACTGCTCAATACATCTATCAACTAGAAAGCTTGACAGATATTAATGCCCGTATCCCTGGAACAAATAATGATTTTGGAGCTAATTCTCAAGGGCGCAATATTGGTATTAGCTCCATCACAGCCTTGAACAATAACGAATTTTTAGTTTTGGAACGGGATAATCGCGGTGTGGGTGTGGAAGATCCCACAGGTGCGACTCCCGTTGCTAGTAAACGCATCTACAAAATTGATTTGACTGATGCAACCAACGTAGCTGATATTAGCTTGACAGGTATCAATGATTTACCTACTGAAATCACACCAGTCACTAAGATTTTGTTTGCCGATATTGCCGAACTCCTGAGAAATGCTGGACAAACTATTCCCGAAAAATTTGAAGGGTTGGCAATTGGGCCGCAACTTGCTGATGGTTCTTACGCCTTGATTGCCGGGACAGATAACGATTTCAGCGTGACTCAAAATGGACAGAATGTACAATTTGACGTGTGTACAGATGGGACTAACTTCTCTCAAGTCCCCATTGATAGCGGTTGTCCTACAGGACAGTCTTTAATTCCAACTTTTGTTTATGCCTTAAAAGCTAGTAGACAGGAATTAGCTGGATTTGTACCACCAAAAAAAGTTCCTGAACCAACCACAACGGCG
Source organism: Aulosira sp. FACHB-615 (assembly GCF_014698045.1). GTDB lineage: Bacteria > Cyanobacteriota > Cyanobacteriia > Cyanobacteriales > Nostocaceae > Nostoc_B. The sequence continues at coordinate 21,730 of NZ_JACJSE010000034.1, read as the reverse complement.
GGACTCATCTTACTGGCTGCTAGTAGTTTATTTGTGAAGCGACAGTTTAAATCTTTACAAAAGTAAATAAATGCTGGTTTGGGTGGGTACTGCCCACCCAAGATAATTCTTTGTAGTTACAGTCCGCTATCTTCGGGAGTGCGAGATTTAGCTTTTGCCTTGTTGGCGCTGCGTTTGAGGGCAGAAAGTCGTGCTTCATAACGAGACCGTTGGCGTTTGCTGGGAGTAGTATCAATTAAGGTTTTCAAGGCACTACCGAGACTCTTGTAAGCATTGGGGAGACTGTAACCAAAACGAGTTGCTAGTGCGATCGCTTTTTCATCAGCATCCAGCAATTCTCGCATTTGCTTTTCGCCATTATTTTTTTGATAAAGTCGCCAACCAGAAACGCCACATAGAGCCAAGGCTAACACCAGCAACAATCCATCTTGTACCCACAATTCACCCACAGCACCGCCTAAACCAATAGCCAATGCTGCCATTTCCCAACCATCTTTGGGAATTGTGTCCATTTGAATGCGGGCAACTTCATGCCAGAACAGCAGATTACGCTGATCCATTGCGAGAGCATCCCATTTCACCAAGTCAATTTGAATTTCTACTTGGTCTTTACCAATTTCTTCGCTGCGGATCAGGGGTGGATTGACCTCAGTTGTGCCTTCAACTGTGACCCAGCTTTGCAATTCTGGTGGTAGTAAGCCTTTTAATCGCCGGAGTTCACTCATTTCTGCTTTGGCAGAGGAGGTTGCATAGGATGTCATAAAATCCAGCCCTAGAAAATTTCAGTATATAGAGAGGGTATCACTTTGGAGTATAGCTATTTAAGTGGTGATCCGCCTCAGTCACTTGGAAAAGTCCCCCGCTTTTTTCTGGCCTCCATCGCCTTTTCTAACAGTTCCAGTAATCCTGGTGCTTCTTCCTGAATCGTGAGTAACATTCTTTCGCCAATTTCCACGTTTCCAGGATCTTCCCCTGTAGCCATCACTTCTTTCAAGCGAGGGATAGCTATACTATCGACAATTTGAATTAATCCACTCAAACAACGTTGAAATTGCTTTTCTGTCAAAATCGAGTCTTCTAAGGGAAATTCAATAATTGCCCGGATTTCGCCATCAGATGGGTCATACTCCCATTGCAGCATTTTGGTTTCCCAAGAAATGGCTAACATCGTCTGGAGAATTGCCGCTTTGTAAGGGTGGTCTTGCACTCCAGCCAAAACTTGAGGCGCAAAAATGCGGAAAAACTTTCCCTCCTCATCTAGTTGAACAACTATCAGAAAATCTTCTAGGTTATCAGCTTCCACCCCTGTGATAATACGGTCTTCTTCATCATCAAAGCGGTAGTCCCAACCTAGTTTGTCTAAGTAACTGGCAATCTGTTCGAGATTTGCTCCCATAAAAGCCTCGTAAGAAATGGTGGAGCGGCTGTCACCAAAACTAGTGTAACCTGCTAGGGGTCTATGTTTAGGTTGATGTGGCGACTTCTGCTTGTTGAGAAGTATGCAATAAATTACTGCATAATTTCAGATTTTTTCGACTGATATGTCTAAATTCTATGAAATAAGAAAATTATGTTCGAGAAAGTACCCATAAGGACAAAATATTTCGCCATTTTTGTATCTCAAGAATCAGTATTTCAAGTAATAGTTAAAAATTCACATATCATGAGTAATAAAAAGCTAGATAAATTTCCAATTTTAAGTAAAAAATAGATGCTCAATTTCTTGAATAAGTCGGAAATCTAAAGCCTGATGCTCACCAAAATCAAATAAAACTGCTTGACAACCCAGATGCTAAAAAATCTCCAAAAAGTTTTATATTACAAGCATCGACTGATTTTTTACCAAAATATTGTAGTCGTCAACACATTTTTTAGGGTTTAATATTCACGAAAGTTTATGTGGAAATCAGCTTGGATTCTAGCGATCGCACCTTTAATCTTGACACTTGCTGCTTGTAGTGGAGAATCAGGACAAACCGCAAATACAACCACGACTCCTAGTGGTAGTCCTGCAACACAAGCAACTAGCAATCGTTGGAATACAATCAAAAGCCGTGGTCAATTGATTTGTGGTGTGAGTGGTGAAGTCCCAGGATTTAGTTTTGTAGGTACTGACGGTAAATACAGTGGGATTGATGTAGATATTTGCAGGGGTATAGCAGCAGCTTTGTTTGATAACCCAGATGCAGTAGAATTTCGCAATCTCAATGCTAAAGAGCGATTTACAGCCCTCCAAACGGGTGAAGTAGATGTCCTCAGTCGCAACACAACTTGGACACTCAGCCGTGATACCTCTGTAGGTTTAGAATTTGCGCCTGTTGTCTTTTATGACGGTCAAGCCATCATGGTTCGCAAAAATAGCAATATTAAGTCATTAGCAGACTTAAAAGACAAAGCAATTTGCGTGCAAACTGGTACAACCACTGAACAAAACTTAGCCGACCAGATGCGGAAACGCAGTATTACTTACAAACCCGTTGTGTTTGAAGATGTGAATGTTACCTTTGCAACCTACGCTGAAGGTCGTTGTGACGGAATTACAGCCGACCGTTCCGCTTTAGTGGCGCGGCGTTCACTCTTACCCAAACCAGAAGATAACGTCATTCTTGATGAAGTCATCTCCTCAGAACCTTTAGCACCAGCAGTCGCCAAAGGAGATACGAAGTGGGGTGATGTTGTCAAATGGGTGGTTTATTCCCTCGTCAAAGCTGAAGAATTGGGTATTACTTCTCAGAATGTCACGCAATTTGCCAGTAGTAATGATCCAGATATTAAACGCTTTTTAGGCACAGAAGGCAACTTAGGTGAAGGACTCGGCTTAACTAACGATTTCGCCGCTAGAGTCATTAAACACGTTGGTAATTACGCGGAAGTATACGATCGCAACCTCGGCCCCAAAACCAAACTCAACCTCGCCCGTGGTCAAAATCAACTCTGGTCAAAAGGCGGATTACTCTACTCCCCACCATTTAGATGAAGTGTGAAACTTCATCTAGCAATCCTAAATAATTGACAAACATCTCTCCCTTATCCCCCTTGTCTCCCTCACCTCCCCATACAAATTAAATGACCAATGACAAACCCCCCATTTGGCGTGATTATCGTTTTTGGCAAATCACTGCACAATTTGTTGCTGTATTTTTAGCAGCCATTTTAGTAATCATACTTTGGAGCAATCTGAGCCGTAATTTACAACAATTAGGTATTAAATTCGGATTTGATTTTCTCAAGCAGCAAGCATCTTTTGATATTGGTGAAACGCCAATTGCTTACAAAGCCACTGATACATATACCCGTGCTTTGTGGGTGGGATTAATTAACTCATTGCGGGTGGCGATCGCAGGCATTTTTTTCACGACAATTGTCGGCATAACTGCTGGGATAACTCGGTTATCTGATAACTGGTTAGTACGAAATATCAGCTTAATTTATGTAGAAATTTTTCGGAATACACCTTTACTATTGCAATTACTATTTTGGTACTTTGCTGTTTTTTTGAGTTTTCCTAAAGCAGACAATAAAATTTCTCTTTGGGGTTTTATCAGTCTCAGTCAAAATGGCATTGAATTACCTTGGTTGAGTTTTTCCCCAGAGTTTTCGGCTTTACTGTTAGGATTAATTTTTTACACAGGTGCGTTTATTGCAGAAATTGTCCGGGGTGGAATTCAATCAGTACCTAAAGGACAATGGGAGGCGGCGCGATCGCTTGGTTTCAAGCCAGGATTAGTAATGCGCTTGGTGGTTTTTCCCCAAGCCTTGCGGGTAATCATTCCGCCATTAACAAGTCAGTATCTGAATTTGACGAAAAATTCTAGTTTAGCGATCGCTATTGGTTATCCCGATATTTATTTTGTCGCTTCTACCACCTTTAATCAAACCGGGAGAGCCGTAGAAGTAATGTTGCTACTTATGCTCACTTATCTTACCTTGAGCTTGACTATCTCCATCATGATGAATTTGCTCAATCGTACCGTACAAATTCCAGAAAGATGAAAAAGATATAGAAAAAACACATGATAAATTCTCAATTAACTTGGCTGCGGAAAAACTTGTTTAACACTTGGTACAACAGCTTACTAACTGTTGTCTGTTTAGTATTTATATTTTGGGCATTACATAACGTAATAACTTGGACAACCACTCAAGCACAATGGGCAGTGATTCAAGTTAACTTGCGCTTATTCTTAGTCGGGAGGTTTCCCCAAACCCTATATTGGCGTGCTTGGATTGTTTTGGCGATCGCGTCTGTTTTATTCTCTATAACTAGCGGTGTTGTATTTAATAAACAAAATTTTAATAAGCTGGGATTTGCTATTTTTGCTTTTATTTATAGTGGATTATTAATTTTTCTGCCTTTGGATTTCACCTCGCGTATATGGTTACTATTTATTGGGGCATTAACATTAACAAGCTTTTGGCTGAGTCAAAAATTTTATAAAACTATAACTCCTTGGCTGTCTCCACTCTGGCTATTATCATTTCCGCTAATTATTTGGCTAATTGGTGGGGGATTGGGTTTACAAACTGTTCCTACAAATTTATGGAATGGTTTACTACTCACTGTTTTAATGGCAGTCGTGAGTATTATACTTTCGTTTCCTTTAGGGGTTTTATTAGCTTTAGGACGTACTAGTAATTTGCCTATTTTACGTTGGTTTTCTATTCTATATATAGAGATTGTGCGAGGATTACCACTAATCGGTATTTTATTTCTCGCTCAAGTCATGTTACCTTTATTTTTACCAACAGATTGGCGGTTAGATAGAGTCATTAGAGGAATTGCCGGATTAGTTTTATTCAGTGCGGCTTACATGGCAGAAAACGTCCGTGGCGGACTGCAAGCAATTCCTCGTGGGCAAATTGAAGCCGCTAAAGCATTAGGATTAAAAACACCATTGGTAATTTTATTAATTGTCCTTCCCCAAGCTTTACGAGCAGTTATTCCGGCAATTGTTGGACAATTTATTGGCTTATTTAAAGATACTTCGCTCTTATCTTTACTAGGTTTAGTAGAACTAACAGGTATTTCCCGTTCCATCTTGGCACAGCCACAATTTATCGGGCGCTATGCAGAAGTTTATTTATTTGTTGGGTTAATTTACTGGCTATTTTGCTATTCAATGTCGTTAGTCTCCCAACAGTTAGAGAGACAGTTTAATTAATTATTGCGCGGTATCACTTTCATCAGATAAGAAAGTCATAAATTCTGCCAAAGAACTGGCAGTAATAGCCGCATCCATGAGATTTTCTAACTGTTCTACACTCGCACTTTCCAAACTTGCGACTACTGAAGGTGAAATTTCGCCAAAGCGTCGTTGCAACACCCGTATTAATTGCCGTCGCGCACCTTGCTCTAAGCCTTGTTCTAAACCTCGCTCTAAACCTTGCTGAAGACCTAATACTTTACCTTCAGTTAAAATTTCTTCATACCAAGGTGATTCTCTTAATACTGTCATATCCCACCTCATAATTTGCTGTACTAAAGGTGTCTCTAACACAAAACTAGCAAAAAAAGCCAGCAATGATTCTAACTGGTTGAACTGGTCATCTGCTCGTAGTATTTGTAGTGCGCGTTGTACAACAGATGCTTCTCCTCCGCCTCGCAATATTGGCACGAATGGTAATAAAGATGGTATTGGTTGCTGAAACACAATCTCAGCGTCTACTTCCCACAAATTAATCACGCGATAGTCTTGGATAGCACGTAATCCAAAAAATTCTTGCTCGTAACTACTGACAACTGTTATTGTCGTTGGCGGTGGCAAGATGTTGATCAACACTGGATAAGTAGGCAGTTGGTAACGTTCCTCTGCTAAAGCCGCATAAGCCCTCATCCTTAAAGGCATTTTGGTTGTGTAGCGCAATTGCAATTCTGTGAGTACCAAAAAATCGCCACATGCCTCACTATATGCTTTTACAAGCACATCTGTTTCACGGCTAATCCACTGAAACTCAGAACCTAAAATTTCTTTTGCTATAACTTCTGGGCGCTGCGTTACCCATTTTACCCAAGCATCGGGAGCGAGACTAATTAATCGCTTACCACCTGTATCTGCTGGTTTTGACACCGAATTCTTTGTAACAGTACTAAGATTTAATAATACCATAACTTATGCACAAAGATGCTCTGTGGAGACTGGGTGTGGGGGTGAAAGGGTATAGGGTGCAAGGGTTTTGAATACGTACAACCCTACACCCTTTCACCCTTGCCCAAACCATTGATTTTTCATCTCACTCTGAATTATTAAATACATCAATTGCCAATTTTCAGAGCCGTTAATTTGCTACAATTTATCCAATATTTTTATTGACTAGATGTTATTAAAAATACAATTTAGGTAGAAAAAATCATGATGATAGATAAAGAATCAATTATTATTGCTGAGAATGTTCATAAATGGTATGGAAAATTTCATGTCCTCCAAGGTGTGAGTTTAACTGTTAACCGAGGAGAAGTATTAGTATTAATGGGGCCTTCTGGCTCAGGAAAATCAACTTTTATTCGCACATTCAATGCTTTAGAAGCATATCAACAAGGAAAAATTATTATTGATGGGATTATCCTGAGTAACGACTTGCGGAATATTGAAGCAATTCGGCAAGAAGTAGGAATGGTTTTTCAACAATTTAATTTGTTTCCCCACCTCACCGTATTGCAAAATATTACCTTAGCGCCAATTTGGGTACGTCGCTGGTCAAAAGCGAAAGCTGAAGAATTGGCAATGCAACTATTAGAAAGAGTAGGAATATTAGAACAAGCGCGGAAATATCCCGGACAGTTATCTGGTGGACAACAACAACGGGTGGCGATCGCGCGTGCATTAGCGATGCAGCCTAAAATTATGCTATTCGACGAACCCACCTCAGCTTTAGACCCAGAAATGGTACGCGAAGTATTAGATGTGATGCGTACTCTAGCCCGTGATGGTATGACGATGGTTGTAGTTACCCACGAAGTTGGATTCGCCCGTGAAGTTGCTGACCGAGTAATTCTCATGGATAGTGGTTCTCTTGTAGAGTCAGCAACACCCGATATCTTTTTTACCAACCCTCAAGAAGACAGAACTCGCCAATTTTTATCTCAAATTCTCTAGCATTAAAGTCTGTAAATAATGAGCCTCAGTACCCAAAAAGAAGATTTTAGTTACGCTTATGTGTATGCTGTCACGGCAACTGCTGGCTACTCTCTACAAGCTGCTACACGTAGGTTAGATGATAGCGGCATCGACGCTACAATCACCGTACCAGGAAAACTCAACTCCAAGCGTTTGCCTCGATTTGACGTACAAATTAAATCTACATCCCAAGATATTCTCAAAGAAACATTTATTAAATACAAACTCAGCACTAAAAATTATGACGAACTCAGAGAAGATGATCCCTTTGTGCCACAACTATTAATAGTTGTCTTAGTACCAGAAGCGGTTAGTGACTGGTTATCGCAAACCGAAGAATCTCTTTGTCTCAAACGTTGCGGTTACTGGTTATCGTTGCGTGGACAACCACCAGTTGACAACAAAACTTCCATCACTGTGGAAATTAAGCGCCAAAATATATTTAGTCCCGACGCACTCAAAACCATCATGTCACGCATTGCCGTTGGAGAATTCCTATGACAGCTATTTTCCCGGATGTAGAAAAATTTAAATATATCGACCCCCGACAAGTAGAAGCTTACTTAGTCGCGCATGGTTGGCAGCAACAGCAACGTCAGGGTGATAAAGCTGCTATTTGGACTTTAGATGGTTTTGAAATTTTACTTCCCCTCAAACCAGAAATTATCGATTTTTCCCGTCGTATGGCGGAGGTTGTTGAAACTCTCGCATTGGCAGAAACCAGAACACAACAGTCGGTTTGCGGTGAATTAATTACAAATGCACCCAACACCACTATTCAAGCAGTCGTCACGCACATTGCCACACCCAATGCAGATCATCTCAGTGGCGATATCACTATGTTGGGCATCGTAGTTGATAAACTGCGTCCCATCCACACTGAATTAGCTGACCGTGACTACATCCTGGCATTGAAAGCTTATCAAGAACGCCTGCCTGTTTACTGTACAGGTGACTTAATCAAGGAAAATGGTAGGTTCATTCTTAAAAATCCCCATCGCTTTAGCCTGGATGACACTGAAATGATGTTGTGATTTTCTAACGTCGTGACCAAAGTAGATTCATTATTTAAGATTACGGGTAAATCCAATAAATCTACGGTCAGCCTTTCAAAACACACCATCAACAGATATTAATGGAAGACAATTGCCCTCCTCCGCCCTCAGCAAATTCTTTAACTACGCATCTGCACCGGCATAGCTAAATAAGTCATCTTCAAACCTCCCAATGGTGTAAAAATGACTGGCGTGAGGTTTTGATTAATGTGCATTTGAATTTCTGAAGATGGCAAAGCTTTTAAACCTTCCATTAAATACTTCACATTAAAAGCAATTTCGATATCTTCGCCAGAGATTTCCGCAGGGATGGACTCTCGACCACTGCCCATTTCTTGAGCTTCACAAGATAAGGTTAATTCTTGGGCAGCATGATCAATGGTGAGTTTCACTATATTATTCTTTTGATCTGCTAGTACAGCAATGCGTTCTAAAGTACTTAAAAATTGTTTGCGGTCAACTGTAACTTGGCGCTCAAATTGGCGGGGAATGAGTTGGCGATATGCGGGATATTGCCCTTCTAAAGTCCGGCTAGTTAAGCGTTGATGTTGCCATTCAAAGATAACTTGACCTTGGTCTAAGTATAAGGCGATCGCATCATCCGCCGCATGATGCGCCAACATCCTTTCTAGTTCTCGTAAGGCTTTGCTGGGTACTGTCACCTCTAATTCACCACTTCCACCCAAAGGACGCTCGTTTGTTGTTTCTACCACTGCGAGGCGATGTCCATCAGTTGCACCAAATTCTAGGGTGTCTTGTTTCACACTTAAATGTACACCTGTGAGAACTTGCTTGGTTTCATCAGCACTAGTAGCAAATAATGAACCCCGCAGTCCTTCAATTAAGGCGGCGGCTGTTAAATTAATTGGTTCTGCATCTTCAATTATTGGGAGTTCGGGAAAATCCTCCGCACTCATGGCGCGTAATTGATAATAGCCGCTTTTGGGTGTGAGGGTGACAATTAAACCTTCACCAGTAGATGCTTCAGAAGCTTCATCATCTAAGGTAATTTCCCCTTCTGGCAAACGCGAGGTAATATCTAGCAAAAGTTTAGCAGGTATGGCGATCGCACCTCCTTGCCAAACTTCCGCACTAAAGCTCGTACGGATACCCAAACTCAAGTCAAAAGCCGTTAAACTAACTTGGTTTGTTTCTACATCCGCTTGTAAAAGTATATTCGCCAACACAGGATGATTCGGTCGTGAAGGTACAGCACGACTCACAAGGGAAAGGTTAGTGCTGAGGTCGCTTTGAGAACAAAGTAATTTCATAGGTGAGGAACTAGAGGCTCGGATAAAGAAAGGTAGATATGAGTATTTTTTACTTTAGTCAATATTCACATTTTCTAGCTATAGCAATCCTAAATGATTTATCAACATCTCTCCCTTGTCTACCCCCTCTTCCTTGTCTCCCTGGTCTTTGTTGTTCACGCCCCTAGCCTCTAACCTCTTAAATAAACAGTGTCAATACCTGTGGAAAACCTGTGGAAAACTTTTATGGTTTTTCCACAAGGTAATTATACTGGATAGAGTTTTCCACAGAATTGTCTGGTTTTTTCCACAGAAAAGAATTATTTTTCCACAGAGAGATTTAATTTTAATCGTTTTTTATACTTAACTTAATATTTGGAATTTATTACTTAACCATTTCGATCAGTAATTAGTTTGCAGGCTGTGGAAAACTCCAGATTAATTCTTGGATGATTTTTGTGAACGACTGCTCATATTAATCCGATCGCTTAGTTGACGAAGTGTGTTTCCTAAGTTGCGATCGCTTTCTTTGAGTTGGGTGATTTTCTCACAACTATACAACACCGTTGTATGATCTTTGCCACCAAACTCTTCCCCAATTCTCGGTAAACTCAAATCAGTGTGTTGACGCATTAAATACATCGCTATTTGCCTGGCCCAGCTAATTTCCCGCCGTCGGGAGTTACCTTTGAGGTCTTCAATTGACACATCAAAATTTGCCGCCACTGCGTTTAAAATAGCCTCTGGAGTCGCAGCAACTTTCTCACTTGGCGTTTCTAAAACTGGGGTAATATTTTCTACTGTCATTGGCAAACCCCAAATCGAAATATACGCTAAAGCCCTAATCAATGCTCCTTCCAATTCCCGAATATTAGATTTGTAGTTAGTTGCTATATACTCAATTACATCCTTGGGCAAACGGATATTTTCATACTCCGCCTTTTTTTGTAAAATTGCCATTCTCGTTTCTAAATCAGGCGGTTGAATATCAGCTATTAACCCCATAGAAAAGCGTGAAGATAACCGCTCTTGCAGTTGGGGAATTTGGTTTGGTGGACGGTCAGAAGCAATCACAACTTGTTTACCCGCTTCATGTAATGTATTAAAAGTATGGAAAAATTCTTCTTGAGTATATTCTTTACCTTCAAGAAACTGAATATCATCAACCAACAGCACATCAGCCGCCCGATAATGTTCTCGGAAACTCTGCATACTATCATTACGGATGGCTGTAATTAAGTCATTGGTGAATTGTTCAGTAGAAACGTAAAATATTTTAGAATTTGGGCAAATCTCCCAACGATAATGCCCGATCGCTTGCATTAGGTGAGTTTTGCCTAAACCAACTCCACCACATAAAAACAACGGATTAAACTCTCTACCTGGAGATTCAGCAACGGCTAGGGATGCTGCGTGCGCCATACGGTTATTCGCACCCACGACAAACCGCGAAAATACATATTTGGAATTTAATTCGGCGTTAGTCTGAGTTTTTTGCTTCAGGCTTTCTGAGACGAAATTAGCACTAGCAAATTCCTGGATAGCTTCTCGTGGTTCTATGGGCGCAACTTCATCACCTTGAGCGACGGTAATGTAAATTTCTACCGGATACCCCAAAATACTCTGCACGACATTGGCAATGGTATTGATGTAATACTTTTGTAACCAATTGCGAGCAAAGGGGTTGGGCGTAATAATCACCAAACAATTATTCTCAAACCGTTCCGCTTGGGCAGTTTTAATCCAAGTTTCAAAGGTAGGACGGGATAATTCTAGCTGTAGGCGATCTAGCACCTGAAACCACAGACTGTCAAGAGAAGTTTCCATCACATATCACCTTTGCTGCTAACCGCCAAAATAGAAGATATGAGCAAGCACCAATTTAGCATCCAGATACTCTAGACCTAAGCTAAACTTTGAGTTCTAATCATTTTGGGACTACCCAGTAGGCAATATCCTATCACCCACTGACCAACACGGAGAAGCAAAGACACATGAAGACAACAGTGCATAATATTGATAGCTGGGATTGGCTATTGAGCAAAATGGCTAAAAATGTGAAGTTAATGCTGCTCAGTGGGGTAGCAGTGGTGTCCTTGGGGGGCTGTGGCCTTCTACCAGGTAAAACCTTTGAAAATTCTGTCAATCAACCTGGAACTGTCGATAGCAAAACATCTAATTCTGAATCGGCGATCGCACTTTCACCGATTTCATCTGGTGATCCCAATTTTGTTGTCGGCGTTGTGAAAAATGTTGGCGGTGCAGTGGTACGAATCGACTCCGCCAGAACAATTACATCGCGCGTTCCCGACGAATTTAACGATCCTTTCTTTCGGCGGTATTTCCGGGATTCTCAACCCAGACAGCGCGTTGAACGGGGTAGTGGTTCAGGATTTATCATTAGTTCCTCTGGGCAGATTTTGACTAATTCCCATGTCGTTGACGGTGCTGATAAAGTAACCGTGACGCTTAAAGATGGCAGAACTTTTGATGGTCAAGTATTGGGAGAAGACCCGGTTACAGATGTCGCTGTGATTAAAATCGATGCCAATAACTTGCCAACTGTATCATTAGGTAATTCGGATGTTTTGCAACCAGGGGAAGCGGTAATTGCCATTGGTAATCCTTTGGGGTTAAACAATACTGTGACATCGGGGATTATTAGTGCAACAGATCGGTCTAGCAGTGATATTGGTGCTAGTGATAAGCGAGTTGACTATCTGCAAACAGACGCAGCGATTAATCCGGGGAATTCTGGCGGCCCGTTGCTGAATGCACGCGGTCAAGTGATTGGGATGAACACAGCAATTCTTCGCAACGCCCAAGGTTTGGGATTTGCTATTCCGATTAACACAGTCCAGAAAATTTCTCAAGAATTAATTACGAAAGGTCGGGTTGATCATCCTTATTTGGGTGTGCAGATGGTGTCACTCACACCAGAAATTAAAGACAGGATCAACGAGCGATTTGGCGATCGCATTACTCTGACGACAGATAAAGGTGTATTGTTAGTGCGGATTGTGCCTAACTCTCCGGCTGCGGAGGCGGGACTCAGACCAGGAGATGTGATTCAGCAAATTAATAACCAATCGGTTACTAAGCCAGAAGAAGTACAAAGAATCCTAGAGAAAAGCCAAATCGGTAATCCTTTATCAGTACAAATTGAGCGCAACGGACAAATTACCCAAGTCACCGTTAGTCCTGCACCTTTACCTGTGCAACGTGAAAACTAGTGAAAGTATGAAGTGTGTAGACACCCTTTGGGTGGCTTCCCGGAGGGTAGTCTGAAGTATGAAGTTCAGAACTTAATACTTTAGGTTAAAAAACTACATGCCATATATTAGTAAAGCTTATGTTTGCAAAAATTGACAATTCTAAATTGTCAATTTTTATTATTTTAGGTAGTTGTTTGATTAATGATCTGCTATTTACCAATGGAGTTTTTAAGATGGCTGACTTATTACCAATTATCCAGTTAGGCGACCCAGTGATTCGGCAAACCGCAGCTTGGGTTGATAACATTCATGATGAGAAAATTCAAAAATTAATTGATGATTTAATTGCCACAGTTTCTCAAGCAAATGGTGTGGGGATTGCTGCACCGCAAGTTGCCGAACAACAGCGTTTATTTATTGTCGCCTCTCGCCCCAATCCCAGGTATCCCAATGCTCCCACAATGGAACCTACAGCTATGATTAACCCTAGGATAGTGTCACATTCAACAGAAATTGTTAAGGGTTGGGAAGGTTGTTTATGTATCCCTGGCATTAGAGGATTAGTACCGAGATATCAAGCCATCGAAGTTGAATACTATGACCGCAACGGACAATTACAAAAACAAGAATTAACTGACTTTGTAGCGCGAATTTTTCAGCATGAGTATGATCATTTAGATGGGATTGTATTTATAGACCGTGTTGAAAGTACTCACGATATCATCACCGAGCAAGAATACCAAAAACGTGTGATTAACATTACTTAATCTAAAATAAATATTGAGGATGAGTTTACATACGGAATTTATGAGTTATATTTAACCTATTGTTAACCTTTGAGCCTTGGTGCAACTATCGAGTAAATGACAAAAACTCTCAGTAGCCGTGGAGTAAGTCCGCAAGAGGCTTTGTCTCCTGACTTAATCTCTACTCAGCGTCACAGTGATCAATTACAAGTAAATAGACATACTAGTTTGGCAACTGCAAAGTTAGAGACGCATTTACCAACTGGTTGCCTAGAAATTATCCATGCAACCCACGGTCGCATTCGTATCCGCGCTACTGACGGCAGTTTAAACGCAAGCTTAGAATTAGTATCCCAACATTTACAACAGTACAAAGGAGTCACAGAAGTTACGACAAACGGGCAATTAGGGAGTTTAGTCGTTAACTTTGACGAAAATGATTTGACATTACCTCAGATATTGGGAATACTAGAAAAACTGAATATTTACCCTTCCCCAAATTCGCCTCAATCAATGAGCAGCAAAGATCCCTTTGCAGTGTGGAAATCTCCAGACTTTTGGATGGAGCAAACTATTTCCTTTATTCCTCTGATGACTGGTTTAGCAGTTACAGGAGGTCTAGGGATTAGTGGATTTGCATCGATTCCAGTCTATATGATTACCGCAGATGCCACACGTCGGGTAATCGGCTATCTAGAACCGCAAATTGCTAAGTCAGACAGCAATAGCCAATCTGTAAAACCAAATACCACAACCAGACAACCGAAATTGACACAAACAGTAACTAAACCTGTTGCTGAACAAGTTAGGCAAGACGTAAAACCGTCAGCCAAGATTGCCTACACTGTAGTTCATCACATTCCGGGCAGAATTAGGTTTAATGTCAGCCGCATTGCCCAGGATCATGCTTATGCGAGACGGCTGGAAAGGTTATTGAAAAGCGATGCTTATGTAACTAACGTGCGGATGAATTGTGATGCAGCCTCAATTGCGATCGCATATCATCCAGGTGAAGTTGCTCTCAGCCATTGGGTAAAACTAATGGAATTAGCTTTGCAACCTCATCCTGCTGCACCTAGTGTTCAAATCGCAGCACCACAACAGCCGGAAAAACAAAATACTCAGATTGTTGTATCGGCTGATACAACAAAAACATCAGCAGAAAGTAACAATCTAAACATATCGAGTATTTGGGCTGAGATGAAGCCCGCAGCTATGTCTTTTTCTTTAGCCTATATGGCGAACTTTCCGTTGTAGATCGTTCCGTGAAGGAACACAGGAGGATGAAAATGGAGGGTTCTGTATCCTCATCGGCCTCGCAGCCTCCTGGGCATAGCCCCTGGAAAATAGCAGCCAAACCAAACCAAATCGCCCATCAACCATCTGCCAAGGTAGCTTATAGTATTACTGCGGCACTTCCCGGTATAGTCGCATTTTGCGTACCCCAGATTAATGATGATCCCCAATATTTGCAACGCCTCCAAGCGTTAATCAAAGAGCAAGAATGGGTGATTAATCAGCAAGTTAATCAAAAAGCGGGATCAGTCGTCATTGCCTACAAAACAGGGATGATGTCTGACTTTGAAATGCGCTCAAATTTAGCGAGTCTATTGCAGACTGCTGATACTGTTCAAGTAGAAGAGACAGAGAGCAAGGAAGCAGAGGTACAGCAGAGCAGAGGTGCAGAGGAAGAACAAACTACTCAGCACTTAGCACTCAGCGAGAAGTCCTGTGCGGAGATAACCCCCGTTGAGCAAACTTCGGTGACGCACAACTCAGCACTCAGCACTCACACTTCGACTCCGCTCAGTGTACAGCACTCAAAAATAGCCTATAATATCGTTCACGCCATACCTGGACGAATTAGGTTTCACATACCGCAAATATCGCGCGATCGCCATTATGTGCAACGCTTAGAGAACTTGCTCAAAGCAGATCCAGTGGTGACAAGTGAGCGCATCAATAAAGATGCAGCCTCATTGGTGATTACCTATAACACTGGAAAACTGCGAGACTCTCAAGAGCGAATACACAGTGTGGAAGCAGCAGCCAAAACATATTTAATTTGTTTGATTCAATCTGCCAACGAAGCAACGGCAGGTATCGCCGCCAACCCAACCAGCAGAATTTAACAACATATCAGTAAATTTTTTGCAGTAACTCACCAGTCTTCAGTGATTGGAGAGAGAAATTCGCTCTCAAATATAGCTACCAACTTGGTTGGAATGATTGATAAATCTAGATTCCAATCTAAGAGCCAAAATTTGGTATGAGAGCCGACTACCTTATAAATCCAGTCTTTCATCATTTTAGCGAGATCAGGAATGACACCATTGACAGCACAACTAGTATCGCCCGCAGTTCAAAAATCTTCGGAAATTGAAGTTAAAGAAGAGGTACCTTTGGGTGCGAAAGCTTACGAAACCGTTAGCCCAGTGATTTTAGCCCAACCAATTCACAAGTCTAACGGCAAAGCAACTCTTGCTAACTTCAATAGACGCACTCATCAGCCAGTTTCCAAGGTTGTCTATAACGTTGTCCATGCAGTTCCCGGAAGAATGCGGTTGCGTATCCCACAGTTGCGTGATAACACCGCATACATGCAGCGTCTACAAACTTTGTTGGAAGTTGATCCCCTGATTACCAGCGTCAGAATTAAACCTGCGGCGGCCTCGTTAGTTGTGACTTATAAAGCAAGTCAAGTCAACGATGCCAAAATGCGATCGCGTCTGAGTTGTCTGATTATGACAGCTAATGATGCCAATGTTGTGCTGTTGGATCAGAAAAAGCCTCTAAATCAGAAATCCCAAGAGGATGCAGAAGAAGGCACTTGGCCAGGTTTGCAACTGTCGATGGTAGCCACTGGACTAGCAGTATTAGGTGGGCCATTGGGGCTATCTGTACCGCCAGTCATGGTGGCTGGAACCATTGCTTTAGCAACATTACCTGTATTTCAACGAGCCATCGTTGGATTAGTAATGCAGCGAAGACTGACAATTGATGTCTTGGACTTCTTGGCAATTGTGATTACTACAGTCCAAGGTCAATTCCTGACACCTGCATTGATGCTGAGTTTAATTGAAATTGGCGAAAATATCCGCGATCGCACTGCCCGTTCTTCTAAAATGCAGACATTAGACTTGCTCAATTCTTTAGGGCAATTTGTCTGGGTAGAACGTGGTGGTGAAAAGATACAAGTCTCTATCAAAGAAGTCAAGAGTGGTGACACGGTAATTGTCTATCCTGGTGAACAAGTCCCGGTAGATGGCAGTATTCTGCGGGGTAAAGCCTTACTAGATGAGCAGAAACTGACTGGTGAATCAGTCCCAGTCTTAAAAACTCAAGGACAACCTGTATTTGCTTCCACATTGGTAAGAGAAGGCAGTATCTATATCTTGGCAGAACGGGTAGGTAACGATACCCGCGCCGGACAAAGCATCAAACTCATGGAAGAAGCCCCCGTCCATGACACAAGGATGGAAAACTGCGCCATTAAAATTGCCGAAAAAGCAGTCCTACCCACCTTATTACTAGGTGCAGGCGTATTTGCAATTACTCGTAACGCCGCCAGAGCCGCCAGCGTCCTCACCCTGGATTTTGCTACGGGGATCAGAGTCTCTGTGCCGACAACAGTCTTGGCAGCTTTGACTTATGCCGCCCGCCACGGTATTCTCATCCGTAGTGGTCGCGCCTTAGAACAACTGGCAGAAGTTGATACCATCGTTTTTGATAAGACCGGTACTTTAACTAAGGGCGAAGTTGCGGTTATTGGTGTTGACAGTTTCAATCCTGAAGTTGACAGTGATAGAGTTTTAGCGATCGCCGCCGCCGCCGAGCAACGGTTAACACATCCAGTTGCGGAGGCTGTCATTCGTTATGCCGAAGCTCAAAAAGTTGTGATTCCTAGCCGTAGCAAGTGGAATTACAAACTTGGTTTAGGTGTGGAAGCAGAAATTTATGGCGAGGTTGTGTATGTTGGTAGCGAACGCTTCTTGCGTCAACAAGGCGTAAACATGGAAGCCCTCAACAACGTTAACCGCGTTAATTCTGTGATTTATGTGGCGAGTAATGGGCAACTTCTCGGTAGAATAAGATATAGTGATATTCTGCGTCCTGAAACACGAGAAGTAATTAACCACCTGTTGAGAGTCGAAGGTGTAGAAGTTCACATGCTCACCGGCGACAACCAACGCACAGCTAAAGCTGTAGCGGCAGAACTCGGAATTGCCCCAGCCAATACCCACGCAGAAGCATTCCCCGAACAAAAAGCTGCCGTTGTTCGTGAACTGCACGAACAAGGTAAAACAGTTGCCTTTGTGGGAGATGGAATTAACGACTCCCCAGCTTTAGCATTTGCCGATGTTTCTATATCCTTTGCTCACGGTTCCGAAATTGCTCGTGAGACAGCAGACGTAGTGCTGATGGAAAACGACTTACGTGGAATTTTAGAAGCGATCGCCCTAGCACGCAACGCCAAAAAGTTAATTCGCCAAAATACAAGTATTGTTGCTATTCCTAATATTGCAGCAATGGCGATCGCAGTGCTATTTGGACTAAACCCCCTAGGTGCAACGGTAGTTAACAATGGTTCAACAATCGTTGCAGGCGTTAACGGCTTGCGTCCAATTCTTAAAAATTCCCCAAAGAAAGCTCTACCATCAGCAAGATGAGATCAGACCTTGGGTAGATTAAGCTAGATAGCTTTCTAACAATTTTTCAATTTAACTGGAGATACTAACTATGCCGAAAATTACTGATTTTGTTGAAGATGCTGGCGCTCCTGGAATTATAGCTGGTATCGGTGCAGTTCTACTCGCACCCGTCCTGATTCCTGTTGTCGCCGGCATTGGTAAACCCATTGCTAAAAGCATCATCAAAGGCGGAATTGTCGCTTACGAAAAAAGCAAAGGCGCATTTGCAGAACTAGGCGAAACCTGGGAAGACATCGTAGCTGAAGCCAAAGCCGAACTCGCTGAAGACAGAGAAACCCCATTATTTGAAGCTGCGGCGACCCCAGTGGACAGCGCATCTGATAATGGTGCATAAGCTAGTAGTTCACCAACCCAATATTGTTGTGTAGACCCAGCAAGGGAGCAGGGGAGCAGGGGAAAATGAAGGTACTCTCTCCCCTGCCCCTCTGCCCCGAAGCCCCTCTGCTGTCCACCACGCAAAGTTCTGTTGGCAGACTACTAGGCTGTGTTTTGGAAAGGATGAAGAATCAAGTTGCAGACTCAATACTTCAAACTTTCCTATTCATCAGATATGGCAGTTCTTAATCGTTACTAAATCAAAAGATCCCCGACTTCTTAAAGAAGTCGGGGATCTGAGCAACATAATTTATCAACCAAATAGGATTCAAAGTATTACTCAGGAGGGTGGATGTGTTTACAAATAATCATGGTAATGTCACTATGATGCCGAAAGTTGTGGAGGCAAATACCTTGAACACGCCATCCCAGCCTATCTCGACCAAAATCATCAGCGATACCCCAGGCAGACTACGCTTAAGAATAGCCCCATCTCATCGCCACACTGGGGAAATGCAACGCATTGTCAAGATGTTGAATGCTCAACCCAACATCAGTCAGGTAAATACTAATATCCAAAATGGTAGTATCGTCATTCATCACGATCGCAACAATCAAAGCTGGCAAAATGTCTTAGCTACACTCAAAGATATTGGCATCATTTTCGCTGATGTTACCACCGGTAGCGAAAGCCACTCCGAAGCAGCAGCTACAGTCGCTAATGCGGTTTTTGACTTAAACGAACAAGTCGAAAAATCCACAAATGGCGTAGTTGATTTACGCTTTATCTTTCCTTTAGCGTTGGGATGTTTATCGGTGAGACAGTTGCTAGTTAAAGGTTTGCAACTAGAAATTATCCCTTGGTATGTTTTGGCATGGTACGCCTTTGATAGTTTCATCAAACTGCATGGAGTCAAAAAACCAGAACCCATCACTGTGTCTGAGAAACAGTAAAAATAAATTGGCGTTGCATAAATGCGGGATGAACTGTTTCACGCAGAGGCGCAAAGGTGCAGAGAAATTGAGGACTTACGCAACTGGCAGATTTTTTCTGTAGGGTGTGTGACGCAACGAGAAGATTTGAACGTAGTTAGATTTATAGCGTCACGCACCAACCGCCAATTGTGACGCTTACGTAAGTCATGAACTTATCTCGGTGGATATCCTAAAGCAGTCGCGTAACCTGATTTTAGTTGCTGATCTGCACCGAGTAGACCTTTCCTCGTTGCCACCTCTTCGCTTATCTTAAATGTCTCAATAATTTCCTTAACTGTCTTAACTGACCTTGTGTTCTGATAAGAACTTTGAAATATTAAAAGCATGAAGTGTATAGGAAGCGCACTTCATACAGCTTCCACCAAAGCATTTATCAAACTAGAAGCTTAAAGCAGGCAACTAACTATTTATGCTGCTGCAATAGTATTCTGTACTGGATTAATGTCTTGTGGCAAATCAATCATAAAAACACAAGGAGGAGTTTTCTATGACTAATATTAAAAGTAGTAAAACCTACGAAAATTTAAAGAACGCTTTTGCTATAGCGTATCTAGAAAATAAATTTTATTTAGATTTTGCTAGAGTTGCTGATGAGGAAGGTCATCCTGACATAGCTGGGATATATAAAGATACCGCAGAGAAGAAAATCAGCCATGCTCTCGGTCATTTAGATTACGTAAAGTCTGTTGGTGCGCCCTTAACTAACTTGCCAACTGGTAGAACTGAGGACAACCTTAAATTTGCTGTAGATGAAGAGACAAGTAACTACACAGAGTTGTATCCTTACTTTGCCAAGATTGCTCGTGAAGAAGGGTTCAACGACATCGCGGAATGGTTCGAGACGGTAGCTAAAGCTACCAGATCAAATGCTGGACGTTTTCAGAAGGGTTTAGACTCACTGAACTTCTAACTTGTATTTGATAGTAACCGTTCAGAGGTGCGCCCCTTTCCAGCATTAATTATCTGTTGAGCGTATGTTTTTTCATACTTTTGCGTAAGTCCTAGAATATAATCATATCCCCAGCTTTTTCAAAAAAGTCGGGGATATTGTCAATTCAGATTATCTATTCCTGCTTGCTGCTTGCAGAGCATTAATAGCTAAACTCACCCCAGCTTTTTCGTTGTTATAAAAATGGTTTTGTGGGTTTTGTAAAATTTGCTGAATTGTTTGCAACTCATCTATGGCATTCAAGTCAGATGCAGTGAAAAAATTCGCTCTGGATTTTTCTTGAAGATTTGTAACTATTCTTACAACTGCTCTAGCAGCTTTGCTACGCACTGTCCAATCTGGGTCTTGCAAACCTTGGATTAAATAAGGCAAAGTTGCACTAGTATCTGTACTGATACTACCAATAGTCTCCAAAGCTAACGCTCTTACTGATGGTTCGCCGTGTTTTAAGGCTCTCCCAAGATTTGGAAGAATAGGAGTAACTTCAGTACTGATGTTATTTAAGTTTTCCGCAGTCACAAGGCGAGTTTGAGGATCATTCGTATTGCTGAGATTGGAAATTAAGCGAGATACGATAAAAGCAGATTTAGTATTTAACTTGACTAAAGATGTCGCTGCACTAAAACGCACCGAAAAGTCAGAATCTTGCAGCGCATCAACCAGATAACTGGAAAACTTAGCAGCTTCAATCACCGTATTTGCGCCATTAGAATCACCAGTATCTTCAGCAACAATATTACCAATAGCTCTGGCTGCACTACTACGGACAAACCAATTTGGGTCTTGCAGAGTCTTGACTAAAGTAGGTAAAGCATCTTTAACTAATAAACCACCTTTTTGAGACAACACTAAAGCTGCACCACTGCGTACTCGCCAATCAGGGTTTACCAAGGCCAGCTTGAGTTTATCTAATGTTTCACTGCTAAACTCTCTGTCGCTAACATTGCCTAAAGCTGTAACAATATTCAGTTGTTCTAATAAATCTTCGTTGCTCAAACCTTGGATTAACTGATCCACTCTCTCACTATTGGGAGTCTGTGCCAAAGTTTGATTACTTATACTACTGACAATTAAAGGTGATACAAAAGTCAACACACTTACGGCTACGCGATGTGCTAACAACCAATTAGGAACTTTAGCCCAGAAGTTGAAATCAATGTGTTTTGCCATAAAAGGTACTTCTGTATACAGGAATGCCATTTTGTCTCCTCAGTATTTTATATTACCACTCAAAATCTTGATGGACAAATACATTTAGGACTTACAATACCTTCGCCAAAATAAGAGGATGAAGAGAGAGGGCTGATGTAGTAGAGTTATTGTCTTCCCAAACGACAACTCAAAAGCCACAACAAGCCCATGCCCGATATCTTATCA
>NZ_JACJSE010000033.1 GCF_014698045.1 Aulosira sp. FACHB-615 | reverse complement strand
CCACCTGCTACTGCTTCACTCAAAAAACGAACGCACATAGAGCAACAAATTGAGTTCTCCCGTATCACTGTCTTCTCCACTTGAGACTCTGGAAAGTTTTCTGCACCACTAAGCTGCGGACATGGCTTAGAAGATGGCAGTTTGTTGCTAGAAGATGATGGCGGGAACAACAAACCTGTTTCAGCAGAAGGTTTAGCTTCGCTATTTAAGTTACACGCCGATTATGTGAACTGCGTCTTACTCAATGCCTGCTACTCAGCTAAACCAGCCCATGCAATTAGCCAACATATTAATTATGCAATTGGCATGAACCAGCCCATTGGTGACAAAGCTGCAATTGTATTTGCTCAAGGATTTTATGATGGATTGGGTTACGAAAATTCAGAAACTCAAGGTGTATTCCAAAGAGCTTTTGAAGAAGGTTTAGTTGCCATTCAAATGGAAGACATTTCACAAGGGCAAATACCAGTTTTAAAAGACAAACTTTCTTATACTGAGAATTCTGTCTCAACAACAAACACAGACATATATGTTGAACGACCTCCAAAGGAGCAAAACTGCTATGACGCAATTGTGCAGCCTGGGGCTTTAATTAGAATTAAAGCCCCTCAAAAGATGGGGAAAACACTACTGCTAGAGAAAGTACTAAACTATGCTAGAGAACAAGGTTATCAAACAGCAAAATTAGATTTAAAACTTGCTGATAACCATATCCTTACTGATTTAAAAACATTCTTACAATGGCTGTGCGTTGATGTTGCTGACAGCCTGGAGCTAGAACCCCAACTAGATAAACACTGGCAAGATATTTACAGTTTAAATAAAAACTGTACTCGTTATTTTCAAAAATATTTGCTATCCCTTAACAATAGCCCTTTAGTTTTTGCTATTGATAATTTTGAGCGTGTGTTTGAATGTTCAGATGTTTTCCCTCAATTCTGTTTACTATTGCGTAGTTGGCATGAAGCTGCTAAACAAGGAGATAAGACTGGTAATATCTGGAAGAAATTGCGTTTAGTAATAGTTCATTCCACTGAAAAATATCCTGATTTAGACACGAATCACTCACCATTTAATGTAGGGGTAACGATTGAATTACCCGAATTTAATTTGCAGCAAGTGCAAGACCTCGCCAAGCAGTACGGATTGACAGAACAAGACTTGAGTGAGGTAGTAAACTTAGTTGGGGGACATCCTTCTCTGGTACAACAGGCGATCGCACACCTGAAAAGTCAGCAGACGACGTTAGAAGAACTGTTGAAACTTGCACCAACAGAACAAGGGATTTTCAGTGACCACCTGCGACAACAATTGTGGCATTTACAACATAATCCTCAGCTTGAAGCAGGGTATAAAAGAGTAGTGATGAATGAAATACCTGTCAGGCTTGATACTGAAGTGGCATTTAAACTGCACAGCTTGGGCTTAGTGAAACTTTTCAGTAATGATTGCATTCCTAGTTATGATTTGTATCGTCAGTATTTCTCAACTCGTTTGGGGTAGGTGATTCATGGTTGACCAGTACATATTTTCTGGAAGTTTACCTGAAAATGCCAGTACCTACGTCACAAGAGAAGCTGATGCCCAATTATATGAAGGACTGAAGGCAGGAAAGTTTTGTTATGTCCTAAATTCGCGCCAGAGTGGTAAATCCAGTTTGCGTGTGCGAACCATGCAGCGATTGAGAGAAGAGGGTGTGCAGTGTGCAGCTGTAGACTTGTCTGCTGGTGGGATTCAGAATGTCCCGCCCGAACAATGGTATGCAGATTTGATTGACACGCTCATTGATACTTTTGGGTTAGATGTAGACTTTGGTGATTGGTGGGAAGCAAATCAGTTAAATACATTGGTAACGCGATTTCGTAAGTTTTTGGAAGAAATATTGCTGGTTGAAGTTCAAGAGAATATTGTTATTTTTATTGATGAAATTGATAGTGTACTCAGCCTGAACTTTCCCACAGATGACTTTTTTGCGTTAATTCGTGCCTGCTATAACAAGCGTGTTGATAACCCTGAATATAACCGTCTGACTTTCTGTTTGTTGGGCGTTGCATCACCGAGTAATTTAATTGGAGATAAACAGCGCACTCCCTTTAATATTGGTCAAGCAATCTCTCTCAAGGGTTTTCAATTGCATGAGGTTGAACCATTAGAAAAGGGTTTGTATAGTAAATTTAGTAATCCCCAAGCAGTAATGCAAGAGATTTTGCTGTGGACTGGGGGACAACCGTTTCTGACTCAAAAGCTGTGCCAGTATATGGTTGAGGAGTCTGTACAAGAAAACCCTCGTTCAGTAGAGCAAGTTGTTAGATCACGCATCATTGAGAACTGGGAATCGCAGGATGAACCTGAGCATTTGCGAACAATTCAAGCCAGGATTTTACGGGATGAACAACGGGCTGGGTATTTGCTAGAACTGTACCAACAAGTTAGATTCTCTGAAGAGCGATCGCAAATCATAGCAGATGAAACGTTAGAACAGAGTGAGTTACAGCTTTCGGGATTGGTTGTTAGGCAAGAAGGCAAGCTAAGAATTTATAACCAGATTTACCGGGAAATATTTAACTTAAATTGGATTGAAGCTCAATTAAATAACCTACGTCCATACTCAGAAAGTTTCCGCTTTTGGGTGGCTTCTGGTGGAACTGATAAATCGCGGTTGCTGACAGGCAATGCGTTACGAAGAGCAGAGGAATGGGCAAGAAATAAGAATTTAAGTTATCAGGATAAACAGTTTTTAGCTGCTAGTAAAGAAAAGGAAATTGAACAAGAGATTGCTGCCAAGCAACAAGAAGCTGCTTTAGAAAGAGAGAGACAGGATAGAGAGGCAGCCGAAGAGAGGAATCAGTTATTAGCTCAAGCAAATTTAAAAGCTCAACGACGGATTCGCTTTGGTTCTATTATTTTAGTCTTAACCTTACTTGGTGTAGGAATTTCTATAATTTGGAGTGGTAAAAAAATTCAAGAAATACAAGAAAGTACTAAATATTCTTCACAATTATCTGAACTAAGTATGGAACTTAATGAAAATTCTAAATCCTCAGAAGGATCTGATGCTAATGAACAAATAAATTTGAGTGGCAAAATTAAAAATCATGATTTACGAATAGCAAGGCTAAGTGCTGCTATATCTATCTCAAGCATGTCAACAACTTGAAAAGATGAATTGTGCAGAAGAAAATATTAAATATGGTATGAAGCTTTTAACGAGATGGGAAAACAATATAGGTAAAATTGAGATTAAAAATTCAAATAGTGAATTTCTTAGTGGAAAAGCATTTGCTTTGATTGTTCAAGGAAATTTACTTACTAAACAGAAAAAACATCAAGAGGCAAAAGTGTCTTACCAAGGAGCCGTTAAAATTATTGAAGCATCTAAGATTATATCTAGTAGTGAAAACCTTTTTCCTGAATTCCCCAATTTATCTCTCTCCAATGTACAACAATCAAGAATATTATTTTTTTGTGAATATATCCAGGGTATACCGACAACGGTTGTGAAATTAGAAGAATCAAAGAGAAAGTTTATTTCCTGGGATTCTAATTATTTTATAGCATCTGGTTACACTCCAAAAAGACGTTGCGAAATAGTTTCAAATAGGTTAAATATGTTGATTGCTAAAGAATACCCAACTTATCTAACACATGGGCAGATGAATCATCAACAAGTAATTTGTAGTGCTAATAAATTTGAACGTGATTGTCAAGAATTAGTTTTTACGTTAAAGCCTAACGAGGATGGTGGAACAGTACTTAGAAATTTTCTTCAACTAAATAAAACAAATTTCTCAAGCTCTCCTCTGCTTGAATAAGAAAGTTAATAAGCTTACATAAATGGACATCGCCCTGATCTTGGGACTTAAGGATAATGACCATATCATCCACGTAACGAACTGATTAGTGTATGCCTTCTATGACGTTGAGCGTGATGTTAGCTAATAGCGGACTCGCTACTCATCCCACTTCACCAGTACCTCATCCGCAGCTACAAATCCCCATTAATGAAATTTGGTTTGAATAAAATTCAAGCTGATATCAAATGGTAAAAACTTTGCCAAATTTCTCTGCAATCTTGAGTTTCTGCATCCGCCCTGTTCACATCTTTGACCTTGCTGCGATCACCAGTTTCCTTGTGGTATCACTCCCCCACCGGAAACCGCCGCATCATCTCGTCCAACGCCACCGCTTCACCATCCGGCATATACACGACCTCACCGGACATCGCCAACACAATCCTGTTTTTCCTCGCCCACTCAAACCACTCCTTCATATTAGATTGAACCTGCGCTGATTCCGGCTTCCTGCCTTCTTTACAAGCTGCCACAAACACGGCTTCCGGTGACTTGACCCCCTTCCAGGTTCGCAGTGCTTCTTTGAGATAGGCGATCACCCCCAACAGAAATTCCCCACAGCCGTAATCGCTCCCGTTTGTTTATCTTTCACAATAGAAATATTGCGTTAAACCCCGTAAGAGCGGATACTCAGAATACATCTTCCAAATAACCCGTGCTTTGAGTAATCCCAGACGAAATTGATGAATACTGAAGCAACAAAGAAAATTCTACTGTTAGCTGCCAACCCCATCGGCAGTAGAAGTTTGCGTCTGGGTGAAGAGATGCGGGAGATTGAGGAGGGTTTGAAAAGGTCAAAAAACCGAGAACGGTATTCCATAGCCACAGCCCAAGCAGTACGCTACCGAGATATCCGCAGGGCAATATTGGAACACGAACCGCAGATTATTCATTTTTCAGGACATGGAGCGGGAGAAGAAGGTTTAGTATTTGAAGATGAAACAGGAGCGGCGAAATTAGTAGATGCAGAAGCGTTAGCTGGACTATTTCAACTGTTTTCTGGGCAAGTGGAGTGTGTAGTTCTCAATGCTTGCTATTCCCAGGTACAGGCAGAAGCGATCGCGCAACATATTCCTTGCGTTATCGGGATGAAGAAAGCGATTGGAGATCGGGCAGCGATTGAGTTTGCTGTCGGGTTTTATGATGGGTTAGGGGCAAAAAAATCCTATGAGTTTGCCTATAATCTTGGGTGTAATGCAATTAGAACGGCAGGAATATTAGAACAGCATATACCCAGTTTCTTGAAAATTGCTCAGGTTGAGTCTATCTCTGCTAATGCTCAACCTTCTCAAAAAGCTTCGTCTCCTATCTCAACAACACCAATAGTTAGTCAGCGAGTTTTCATCAGCTATCGCAGCCAAGAGCCGGATTTAAGCCTTGCCCAACATTTCTATGAAGCTATTAAAGCTGCTGGTCATCAAGCATTTATGGCAGGAGAAAGTATTCGTTTAGGACAAAACTGGCCTCAACGCATTGATAGAGAATTAGAATTATGTGATTACTTCTTACTGCTGTTGTCTCCACAATCAGCCAGCAGTGAGATGGTCATAGAAGAAGTGAGACGGGCAAAACATTTGCGAGATTTACGGTCAGAACATAGACCAGTAATTCTGCCCATTCGTGTTCACTTTCCTTGGAGCGAACCACTAAATTATGATTTAAGAGGTTATTTAAATCAAATTCAGCAAAGAGAGTGGAACTCGCCTGCTGATACTTCTAGAATCTTGCAGGAAGTCTTGAGTTTACTAGCAGGTATTACGGAAGGTGAAGTCTTCAGTACTGATGTAGAGGAAAAAATCAGCCTTTCGTGTTCATATATACCTATGCCAGTAGCAGAACCAGAATTACCTGAAGGACAGGTAGATTTGGCTTCAGAGTTTTACATTGAACGTCCTCCGATTGAATCTCGTTGCAAGGAGGCAATCTTAAAACCAGGTTCTCTAATTCGTATTAAAGCTCCTCGGCAAATGGGGAAGACCTCGCTTATGGCTAGGATTCTTTATCAAGCTTCACAACAAGATTATTTAACTATTCCTTTGAGTTTCCAATTAGCAGATGGAAAGGTTTTTGCTGATTTAGATAAATTTCTCCAATGGTTTTGTGCAAGTGTAGGGCGGAGGTTAAAAGTAGCAAATAAGTTAAAAGATTATTGGGACGAGATTTTTGGTAGTAAAGATAATTGCACTGTATATTTTGAAGATTATCTCTTGGCAGAGATTAACCAACCGCTAGTTTTGGGATTAGATGAAGTTGATTGTGTATTTCAATATCCTGAAATTGCTGCTGACTTTTTTGGGCTATTACGCGCTTGGCATGAAGATGGAAAAAACCGTGAAATTTGGAAGAAACTACATTTAGTAGTAGTACATTCCACCGAAGTTTATATTCCTTTAAATATTAACCAATCCCCTTTCAACGTAGGTTTACCAATTGAATTACTAGAATTTAATGCCCAACAAGTACTGGATTTAGCCCAAAGACACGGACTTAATTGGAGTTTTACCCAAGTTGAGCAACTAATGGCAATGATAGGCGGACATCCCTATCTTGTTCGGATTGCTCTTTATCACATTGCAAGAAAGGACATTACACTCGATTTATTATTACAAACAGCACCTACAGAAGCAGGCCCTTATAGCGATCATTTACGGCGGCATTTGTGGAATTTAGAACAGCGACCGGAATTAGCTGCTGCAATTAAGGAAGTAGTAGTCAGTACTAGCCCTGTGCGCTTAAATTCGATAGAATGCTTCAAATTGCTCAGTATAGGCTTGCTACAACAACAAGGAAATGATGTTACTCCTCGTTGTAATTTGTACCGTCAATATTTCCGTGATCGCCTGAGAGTAAACTGATGAAAACAGAACTAAACCTAACTTACGAATATCAAGTTGGAGGGAGTTTACCAGTAAATGCTCCCAGTTATGTAGTACGTCAAGCAGATACAGACTTATATGAAGCGTTGAAGGCTGGCGAGTTCTGCTATGTTTTGAATTCTCGGCAAATGGGCAAGTCTAGCTTGCGAGTACAGACAATGCAACGGCTACAACAAGAAGCGATTGCCTGTGCTGTGATTGATTTAACAAAGATTGGTAGCCAGAACATTACACCTGATCAATGGTATGCAGGTATAGTTCGTATTTTGCTCAGTAGTTTTGAGCTTTCAGATAAATTGAATTTACGAAGTTGGTGGCGAGACCGTGACCATCTTTCTCCAGTACAGCGACTGAGCGAATTCATAGAAGAAGTTTTACTATTTAAAGTTTCTCAACCTATTGTCATCTTCATAGATGAAATCGATAGCGTCCTGAGCCTGAATTTCTCCACTGACGACTTTTTTGCACTTATACGAGACTGTTATAATCAGCGTGCTGACAAGCCTCAGTATAAGCGTCTTAGTTTTACACTTCTGGGAGTTGCTACGCCCTCAGATTTAATTCAAGATAAAAACCGTACACCTTTTAATATTGGTAGAGCAATTGAACTCACTGGTTTTCAACTGTCTGAAGCTGAATCATTAGCTCAAGGGTTAATAGAAAAAGTTAACAATCCTCAAGCAGTGCTAGGCAAAATTTTAGCTTGGACAGGTGGGCAACCATTTCTTACTCAAAAGCTTTGTCAACTCATCCCTGTGGGTACAGAGCCTAAGCAAGTTGAAGAATTAGTGCAATCACAGATTATCGAAAATTGGGAATCCCAAGATGAACCTGAACACTTGCGAACAATACGTGATCGGATTTTTCGAGATGAAAGACATACAGGTAGATTACTAGGGCTTTATCAACAAATATTACTTCGAGGAGAAGTGGCATCTGATGATACTTCCGAACAAATGGATTTACGCCTGTCCGGGTTAGTAATTAAGCGGCAGGGAAAATTGAAACTTTATAATCATATTTATGAAACTGTCTTTGATCAAAATTGGGTTCGTAAAGCTTTAACGCAATTACGTCCCTATGGAGAAGCCATAGTAGCCTGGTTTAATTCTAATTGTACAGATACATCATATTTATTACATGGTAGAGAATTGCAAGATGCCCAAAATTGGGCATCAAATAAAAGCTTAAGTGATCAAGACTATCAGTTTTTAAATGCTAGTCAAGAGATGGATAAACAAAGCTTTAAATTAGCTTTAGAAGCTGAAAGGCAAGCAAAGGAAATACTGACCGATGCACAAAGAAAAGTAGAATTAGCTCTAAAAGAAGAAAAAAAGGTTAATAAACGATTAATCGAAACACAAGAAAAAATAAAGCATACTATTCATTTAGGATTTACAGGATTATCTTTGTTGCTGTTTATTGGAATTCCAGTCAGTATAGGATTAATAAAATCAAGTATAAACATTGCTTTAGAAAAATCACAACAAGAGCTTAAAAATGCAAAATCGAAGTTAGATGCTGTTCAAAATCAGCGTGACAAATTAGAAAATGAAAAAGAGAATATATATGTTCAACTGCAAATAGCTCAAGAACTATTTAATCGAACAAAGCAAGAAAATAACAAACAAATTGAAAAAGCTAAAGACAAAGAGAGAAAAGCAAAAAGCTTACAAGAGGAGACTACAAAACAACTAAACAATGTCAGAAATAAATTGGTATTTTTGGAAAAACAAAGACAAAAATTAGAATTTGAACTGAGTAAAGTAAGAAAATTTTTAGAAATTTTTAGTACTAATTATCCGCAAGGAAATAAAGTCAGTTACAGCCCAAAAAAATATACTAAAGCAGAATCACCTTTAAAAATATCAAGTTTATTACTCACAGATCAACAACAATTTAACATGGATTCCCCATTGAATATTAATCCTGTTAGGCAGTACTTAGTTGGGGTCAAAAATGATAATTCTGCCGTGTTAAAAAAAATTGAAAAGATAGAACCTGGAGCATTTAGATGTTCATATAATTATAAAAGTTTTTTGATTTGTGTTAAGCTATTCGACAATGAAACCAGCGCAAAAGAGCTTGTTAAAAAATTAGAATTACAAAAGATTAGTGCAGAAATTATTCCTATTTCAGTAGGGGTAGAAGCTGAAAGATCAACAAACAATCCCAGTTTTCTAGAAAGAGGCGACCAAGGCCCTTCTGTGAGAAGTCTGCAACAAAAGTTGCAACAAGCCGGATTTTATCAAGCTCCCATTACCCAAGTTTATGATTTTCCCACCGAAGCAGCTGTCAGACGGTTCCAACAAGCAGCGGGTTTACCAGTTGATGGCATGGTAGGGGTAACTACACTGCAAAAATTAGACAACTGGCGTAAATCATCTGCCACTAGCCAAGTAATAAAACCAACCGTTGTCCGTACACAAGCGCAATCAAGTAGAGTTGCGGCTGCTAGTATACCAGCCAAAATTACTAGTCCAGCTACCAAGCGCAGCAATTCCCAATACTTGATGAAAGGTGATGAAGGAGAAAAAGTCAGGGTTCTACAAGAAAGCTTGCGGGTAGCAGGTTATTATTATGGCAATGCAACAGGTATTTTTGGCCCAATTACCGAAGAATCGGTAAAGCGGTTCCAAGAAGCCTATAAACTAAACGTTGATGGGATTGTTGGCCCCACAACTCTCAGCAAGCTGCCAGGGGGAAGTGTAGGTTATGGTGAAGATAAAGATACTCCACCAAGACGTGCAGCTTATAAAGATAATCTTCGTGTGGGCGATCGCGGTGAAGCCGTCAGAATGCTGCAAGAACAATTAATTAAAGCGGGATATTTAGAGGGAGAACCAAACGGTTACTTTGGTTCTTACACTTCCGAGGCTGTACGCCGCTTCCAAGCTGATAATTACTTAGCTGCAAGTGGAATTGCTGGCCCTACCACCAGAGCTAGGTTATACAGTAAAGTGAACAATGCAGCTAAAAGCGACTTTAGTGTGTTAGAGATTCAACGACGGTTACAAGAAAAAGGCTTTTATAATGGCCAGCTCAACGGTGTATTAGCAGAGGATACCAGAAACGCAATTAGACAAGCCCAAGAATTTTATGGTGTTAGTTTAAGTGAAATTAGAAGTGGAAAATTCTAATTTTTGAGCCTTATTGGTCTTGCAGAGTCAGCTGGAAGCAGCTTGATCCTTATAATTTACAAACGAGGTCAATTTACATGATTCCGGCTTTCGTCCTTCCTTGTAAGCAGCAACAAACACCGCTTCCGGCGACTTGATACCTTTCCAAGTCCGTATCGCTTCTTTGAGATAGGCGATCACCCCTGGCACATTATCCCAACACCGCCTGACCGTGCGCTGAATTTCTGCATTGAACCAAAACTGCGGAGTACAAGCAGAGTATTTCTACCAGTATTAAACTATAAGAAAGCGAAAATAACTGCATAGGAGAAGTATTAACTGTGTGGTTCTGGGAAAAAGACTCAGTTGAATACGAGATATTTAAGCAATACGAACGTGCGTTAGTCAGCCTCGGCGTTAACTTTTCACTCGAAGACGTGCAAATGACTCTAGAAGCTTGCACTTATGATTTAGAAAATGCGCTTCAAAGTACGATTAGTTACATACTGTGGCTACGTGAAAATAACAAAGAAGTATTCCCCAGCCAAATATTAATTCGGGCTTTACAAGAGCAATGGAAGCCAATGGCTTGGAAAGATGAGTACCTTGAGTTACCCATACTAGAATCACCTGGACAGAGATGGTGGAATGCTGCCGCCAAAACGTGGGGGTATGATGTCCGCAATCGTCTCGTCGCTGACGTTTTTTATGATGAAGGCACAGAATTTATCAAGTTCACCAACGGCAAAGAAATTACGGTAGAGACTGCGTGGCGTTGGGAGTGGGAGCGAGTGCTGAGGTATGCGACTAATCGATAATGACTTTGTGACAAAGGACGCGATCGCACCTATCTTACTCACCTATTCCCTCACTTAAAACTACCCTTCCCAAGATTCCAGTTGAACCTTCCGCGTCCTCCAATCCGGCATGATACATGAAAGGGCTTCCCAAAAACGATCACCATGATTGCGGTGCAGCAAGTGAACAGTCTCATGGGCTACCACATATTCCAAAACTGACAACGGTGCGTCAACTAGCTGCCAATTAATGCGAATCACGCCATCTTTGCCACAAGTTCCCCAAGTTCGCTTCTCTTGAGATAGTTTGACTGCTGGTATCTCGACTCCTAGCTTACGGGCATATATCTTGACTAAATGCTGTACATCCTGCCAAACGCGATCGCGTTTCCAGTTAATCAAAGCTTGCTCAATCGCATTCTGTTGTTCATGTTTAGTCAGGTTGTATGGTACTTGGATATAAAAGCGACCTTTGCAAGTAACAATAACTTGCTTTACATCGGCTGACTCTACTTGTAACATTAAGCGGCGGCCACGATACATTACTTTTGCCCCACTCACGTAACGTGGAGGTGTTTCTGGTGGATGTTTTGGGCGACAATCTTCTACAGCATTAAATAACCAACGTCGCTTGCTATCAAGAAAAGCGGTAATCTGTTCAAAGGGAGTATCGGGTGGCGCAACAACTTCTACAGCATTAGGGGTAACAACGATGCGCTGGCTTTTGGTACGGCTACTGTAGCGCACGGTGTAGGGGATACTGGTTTGGCCGATTTGTAGGACAGGCATCGTCAGTTTTTTACAGTTACCTTTTATAAGTTTTGATTTTATTATTCAATATTATTTGATGTATTAACTTGTAAATAACTACTTATTTTTGTAATAATTTTTTCAAAACCAGACAAACTTTGTATTAAATCGTCTCCATTTAAGGAAATAATATATTGTGATAACTCTTGTTTATGAAATGATTTAACTTTGTTCAACACATATAATAATTCTTTTTCATTAAGACCACTATGGATACAATGCTCTTTAAAACTTATATTATTGTTTTTGAATTGATTAAAGTTAATTATATCTGTTCTTTCTTCAAGCCAATTTTGTCTTTTAGCATATTCCCAAATAGTGAAAGGAAAAATTTCTTCAAGAGATATTGGTATTTTCAAATTTTTCTGAAAGATTGAAATCAAATGTGGCGGAGATTCTAAAGTAAGAGTTCTGACTGTATTATTTGTCCTTTTACCAAAAAAGGTATCTACATCACTTTTAGCTTTTTTACCTGCTTCATCTTTATCAAACAAACCTATAGCTATTGATTTAATTGCTCTAGAACATCCCCAAGCAATT
Organism: Aulosira sp. FACHB-615; assembly: GCF_014698045.1. Lineage (GTDB taxonomy): Bacteria > Cyanobacteriota > Cyanobacteriia > Cyanobacteriales > Nostocaceae > Nostoc_B. Next base: position 61,307 of record NZ_JACJSE010000033.1, on the reverse strand, counting down.
AATGAATCTGTTACCCAATTAACTCCAGCATTACACTCACTTTTAACTGCTAATATATGCTCTAATTCTGGCTTAAATACTTTAATAGCTTTTTCTAAAATTATTTTATCAGTTAAACCTTCCACAAATAACGTGGGTTTGTCTTCTGACAATCCCTCTATTTTTATGTTTAGTTCTTCTATTCTCTTTTGGTAATCAAATACTGCTCTTTCAATATGAGGAGTAACAATATTCAGCAATCCCATCTTTTTATCTAAATCCGGAAATTGATTATAAAGATCTGGTTGAATGCTGCTTATTTCAGAGCAACCATCTCTAACGCTAACAGAATAAATGTTGACCTGGCTATTTTCAGGTTTACAGATTGAGTAAAAAGCTGGTGAGTGAGTTGTTAAAAAAATTTGTATATTATTAGAATAACTCAAAAACTCTTGAGATTGGTCAAAGGCTCTAGATAGCTCTAAGTTATTTTCTGGTTCTTCATAACCCCAAATTGTATTTAATCTAAGGCTACCTTGTTTACGATTAATATTTTCCTGCTCATGTAAAAATTTTAATATGACAGGTATATGTCTAATCTTGATTCCATCACCACGATGAGTTAAGGAAACATTATATTCGCCAATTCTTGTTTGAAAATCAAGTATTTCAAACAAACTACTTAAACTAGAAGGAAATTTGATGGAGCTTTCTATTCCAATCTTCTTACGAATGTCAGTAGTAATATTTTCAGTATAATTATTTATCAAACTTATAAATTTATTCGCTCCTTGCCTCAAGTCTTCTTCAACTGTTACAGCTAAAACATCATGTAAATCTCGCAGCAAGCTTGTAAAATAATCGCTGCTTTTAATTGCTGGTATATATCTAAATCGAATATTTTCTAACCAATTAGGGATTTTTGATCTTCCCTCTAACTCATCATCATTACCGTATTGTTTAACGTTTGAATATGGGGTTTGATAATTTTTACGCCAAGTTTTACGCCATGTAATATCTTTATTGTTAGTAAAACTTTTAGGAGTATTAAATATTATTTCAATAGAGATTTCTTCTGCCTTTTTTCTACGTTTTGGAGCAGACAAACTATAGTCGGTCTTAAAATTAAAATTTATACCAGGTTCAGTTTGGTTATTAAAAAATAAATTAAGTGCTTTCAAGAAGTTAGATTTCCCAGCATCATTATTGCCAACAATTATATTTAAGTTATTCGCAGAGAAGGAAGAATTAACTATCGATCTAAAGTTTTGAATTTTAATTTGCTTGATTAACATAATATTTTAAAAATTTAGAAATTAACTTTTATATAATTTTTGAGAGCGTACTCATCAACCTTACCTAGTTGTCCTTGCTCAAACTGACGCAAAACTTCTATAACTTTCTCGGAAAATGTGCCGTAGTATAAGGGGTTATCATCAACTTTCTGTCGCATGATTTTGCGAAGTTCTGCACCTTTGCGTACTGCTGCTTGTTTCAGATCCTTATGAGTGTGATCGCCTGAAAAATCCTTCCAGAAATCTGGATCGGTGATGTCATGTAACTTACAAAGTGTGGTGATGCCTGTAATATCTAGGTGTTCGTTGAGCATTTCCCGGATTTTGGCACTGACATCACGAGTCAAGGTAGATTCTTGCTTCTCAAAGGTCAGTTTTCCTAAAGGTAAAAATCCTGCTACCCATTTCAAATCATTTCTGTAATCGAGAATCAACGGGTCAGGACTGAGGGCATCATAAGCTTTCACAAAGGTTCTAGCTAAACGCTCAAATTCGTACCATTTATTCTCACTCCCCAATTGGTCAATCAAGGAGTCATATTCCTGGCGAATGTCTGCTGTATTGCGGGGGATGGGTTTAATAACTTTCATAACCTCGCAGTGGGCGGCTTTTAGCTGATTGCGTTCCACATCAAGGTTTTTCATGGCGTTTTCTACATCGGATTTACGATATGTCGCTAAAGCTTCGGTGATGTTTTTGGTAACGCCGATATAGTCAACAATTAGCCCAAATTCTTTGTGAGAGCCATAGACGCGGTTGGTACGTGCGATCGCCTGAAGTAAGTTATGTTCTTTTAAGGGGTTATCTAAATACATGACGCTTTCGCGGGGTGCATCAAACCCAGTCAGCAGCTTATTACAGACAATGAGGAAATGCACTGGCGGTACTTCACCACTCTGAACTTTGGCTTCGTACTCGGCATTCTCACCCAGAAATTTATTAATTGCTGCTACTTCACCATTCTTATCCAGGGCATATTTTCTAAGGTCTAGACGCAGTGCATTAATATATTTATCTTCGCTGGGTTTCGCGTCTTCTTGATTACTGGAATAAACAGGAACACTCATCGCTTCTGCCCAGGTTTTTGCTGTGTCTGGGTCAAAACCTTGTTTAGTTAAACTTTTGGTGATGATTTTATCTAATGCGCGTTTGTAGAGAATTATGGCTTCCCTATCGATAGCAACAATTTGAGCTTTAAAGCCTTCTGGGGCAGCATGAGAGGAGAAATGCGCCCAAATGTCATAAGCTAGTAGTTCGATACGCTGGCGGTGTTTGACTAAATCCTCAACCTTTACTCCCCGCGCTTTGATTTTGTTAACAACTTCTTTTGGTTCATTTTCAAACCAACGGTCAAATAGGATATTTAGCTTTTTCTCGTCTACTTGCCATTCTGCTTTACGACTGGTGTAACGAATAGGAACAGTCGCACCATCAGCAACAGCATCGTCTATGCTGTAACGGTCGAGATAAGTTTCACCGGGAAGACTGAAGTTTTGATAAGTGTCTTTGTCAGTTTTTTTAATAGGTGTACCAGTAAAGCCGATAAAACAGGCATGAGGTAGAGTTTTTTCTAAAAATGCCCCTAAATCTTTTTCTTGGGTACGGTGGCATTCGTCTACCAAAATAATCCAGTTATTGCTGTTGGCTGCTATGGCTGACTGGTCAAATTTAAAAATAGTGGAGAGTAAAGTTAAACCGATAGGGTTGCTGTGGATGGCTGTTTGGAGTTCCTCACCGGAGGTAATGTGAGTAGGGTTAGGTAGTCCGCAAGCTTTAAAGGTTTTGTCTATTTGCTCATCTAAATCGATGCGATCCGTAAGAACTAAAATGTTAGGATTTTCCAGAACAGGGGAGTTGAGAGTTAAGTGGTTTTTGAGTTTGAGGGTAGCAAACACCATTGTCAGGCTTTTACCTGAACCTTGAGTATGCCAAATCAGTCCTTTGCGATATTTGCGCTTTGGGTTTTTGGGGTCGGGTTTGAGAGGTGCAATTACTCGGTCTACAATTTTGTTGACGGCGCGAAATTGCTGATAGCGACAGACTTTTTTGATGACTTTCTGTTCTCTTTTCTCGAAGATAATGAAGTGTGCCAGGATGTCGAGTAGGCGAGAAGGTTCTAGTAAATACCAAAGTTGTTTCTCTAATTCGTTTCTAAAGGTGATTGTTGCTGTTTTCTCTTCTTCGTTCCAGGTTCCCCAATAAGCTGAGGATGCGCCTGTTGCACCGTAGAGAACATTTACCCCATTGGTGATGATGTTGAAAGCGTTGGAGTAGAACAGGCGGGGAATATCGCGTTCGTATTGTTTAATTTGCTCAAATGCTTCTCCGGTTTTGTCTTTGGCGGTAAAAGGTTTTTTGGCTTCAATAACCACCAGAGGAATACCGTTGATGAAGATGACAATATCAGGTTTACGGGTTTGCTGTGATTGAACTGTAAACTGATTGGTAACGGTGAAGGTGTTGTTTTCGGGATGGAGGAAGTCTATGAGGCGGATCGTTTTTTTCGTTGCTTCACCCGGAACGTTACGGCTATAGTTTCCCCGCAGCAGGTTTGTCCATTGTTCATTATCTGTGACAGCCAGCATATCCTGGTAGGTAGCGCGGGCGACTTCTTCGGGGATTTTGTTGATGTTTTGGATGGCAGTAATGAAGATGTCGCGGAGGATGACTTGGTTAAGGCTGTCTCTGGCGGTTTGGTTTTGTTGCGGTGGTAGCCAAGTGTAACTGAATTTTAATAAGGCATCTATGCAGGGTTTTTCCGTGAGGGTGTATTCAGGGCCTTTGTTCATGGTGTAACTCCCACACGAACAAGACCTCTGAGGAGGTCTTGTATTAAACCCCGTTTTATTATACTTAACTGCTCAAGCTCTTCTTCTGCTGAAAAAATTTGTTGATCTTGAGAAAGAAGTGTATTCGCAATTTGCACTTGAATTTCCATTGGAGGAACTGGAATTTTAAGACTTTTAAAGAACGGCATCCCAATAGTTTTAATAGTGTTACCAATAGCTATTCTTTCAAATACTGGCTTCATGTGCTGTAGCCAATAATAAAGGTAATGATTATTTAATTCTGAACCGCATATCCATCCTATAAAATGCTGGCTTACTGCCATTTCATCTGTCATAATTGCACTCTTACCAACTCCAGCATCACGAGATAAAACAACTGTTCCCTTTGGATGTTTAACCGCAGAAGAGTTTCGGATACCCTCTTCACTAATTTCTGCTGCGGTTTTATAAATATAAACTCGGTCAAGTGCGGCTGAATCTTGAAGTGATACCCATTTAATCTCACCATCCCAATATTCAGGTTTCTTTCTATTTGGTGTATGTCCAGTTACCCTCTGTGCTACTTCATCTAAAAAATGAAGGGAATATTTTGTAATATTATATGTATCTTCGACTTTATTATATTTATTGCGAGTGAAGAGTTGCTGGAGTAGTCCTTGCTTGACTTTGCGGGTTTGATCGATGACTGCTTGAGTGGATGCGATCTCTTCATCCGCAAACGCTAAAAACGCCTTAGCCAACCGTCCCACATTCGCCTCAGAGAGAGTATTTTGGTTTTTCCCTTCCACCATCTCCTCAGCACCATTGACAAACAGCACCTTACCCCGTCGCTTGGCTTCTTTCTGCTTGTTAATAATCAACACACAAGCCGGAATACCTGTGCCATAAAATAAATTTGGTGCTAACCCAATCACCGCCTCAATCAAATCATCTTGCAAAATTCCCTGGCGGATTTTCGCCTCCGTACCCCCGCGAAACAGAATCCCGTGTGGTAAAATGACACCCAATTTACCCGTTTGGTTCAAACTAGCAATCATGTGTTGCACAAAAGCCAAATCCCCATAGGATTTAGGCGGACAACCATAAGTATCCCGACTAAACTGATCCCCATTTTTCCAAGCTTCATCTCCCCAATTCTTCAGCGAAAATGGCGGATTTGCCAGCACTCGGTCAAATGTTCGTAATACCTTACTTCCCTCCGCCACTAAATGTTTCGGTTGCCGCAAGGTATCACCCCGCAGAATAAACGCATCATCAATATCATGGAGAAACAAATTCATCTCACAAATTGCCCAAGTGTTGAGGTTCATTTCCTGAGCATACAACTGCAACGACTTGGGATTTTTACCCTGACGCTTGAGATAATTCACCGCTTCCAGTAACATACCTCCAGAACCACAGGTAGGGTCATAAATGGTCATCCCCTCATCTGGTTGTAAGCAGCTAACAATTAAGCGAGTTACCATTTTGGGAGTGTAAAATTCGCCTCCCTTCTTTCCCGCATCATCCGCAAATTTAGAAATTAGATATTCGTAAGCATCCCCTAGAATATCCGCCTCAACATCACAATTCCGCAGACGATGTTTACTAAAGTGCTGCAACAATAACTCTAATGTCGCATCGGGAAAGCGTTCTTTATTGTTAAAGTCCACATCCTGAAATACTCCCCGCAGACGAGTATTTGCATCTTCAATTGCCCGGAAAGCAGCGTTAAGATGTTCACCAATATTTGTAGAATGCTTTCTTATGTCATTCCAAAATGCTCCAGGTGGAATATGAAAGCGGTGTTCTTCTGGGTCAGATGCTAATTGTGCATCTTGATAAAGTTTCAGCCGTTCCTCATATTCTTCTTCCCAAACATCGCATAAACGTTTGAAGAATAGCAATCCAAAAATGTAGTGTTTGAAATCTGCGGAGTCAATTTTTCCCCTCAAAATGTCAGCTGCATCCCAAAGATGTTTCTCTAGCTGCTGCTGGGTCATTTTGCCAACATAAGTTAAGGGTAGGTCAGCAGATACATCGTCTTTGACCTTCAGCACTTTTTGGTTCAATTTTAAAGACTTACTCGAAACCACAGACACGTACACAAGATTTATGGGCAATAACTATTTATACTGCAAAAGTAGTGATTTATATATGACCAAAGCACTAGCCTTTATCTAAATTCACCAACGGCAAAGAAATCACGGTAGATGCTGTATGGCGTTGGGAGTGGGAACGATTGCTGCAATATGCCACTAATCGATAGCACTCGCTACTCATCCCACTTTACCAGCACCCCTTCCACTGCAACCAACCCCCACTGCGGACACTTCGCCACCAGTTTCTTGATCACAATCCTCAACGCAGGGTCATCAGCCCAGCACTCCATCAGAAAATCATCTCCAGGATTTTCGCGCCATTGTTCCGCTATCTTGAGCTTTTCCATCCGCCAAGGCCGCACTCTTGATCGCTCCACAACAGCCTCATACGACCACTTTTCAGGATCGGAGTCAGATTTAACAGCACAAACACCTTCAGAATGAGGTTTTGGTTCCTGGGAGGACAGGACGGAGTGGCTGTTTTCTGGAACGGCAGGGGCGGCGATAATTGTGTCTTCATGATTGGTTCCCGACTCATCACCCAATTCTTGCTTCTCAACCAACAACGAAGCAGACAGGCTCAGTTGAGCTTGGACTTGGGGCTGACTGAGGTTTTCTAAATTTACAGCAACGGGCGCGGCGGAAAAAGTGTCTTCATGACTGGTTCCTGGCTCATCACCTAATTCTTGCTTCTCAACTAACAACGAAGCGGATTGACTCGGCGCAGTTTCTACAAGCGTCAGCGTCGTGCAGTCCGTTACCGCAGGTAACTCTTCTTTCTCTTCTTCCACGCTTTCAAGGGTCTGAGGCGACGCGCCCCTAAAAGGCGCGTCAGCCGTCTCATCAACACGCAAATTTTTGTTTGGCGTGGAAGAACTAACTACCTTACCAACCACCTTAGTGGGTGGTTGGTAGGTAGTTAAAGAGTAGTTAGAAACGTTGTTAGGTTTCTGGAACCCTTGTAAATCCTCACTTTTTTGACCATTCTTTTGGAAATGATCCAAATCAGGCTGAATTTGTTCCACGCTGGCATGGTTTTGATTCGCTTCGGCGTGGTTAATTTTCTTCCCGGTTTGGACAGCTTTCTCGTCAAAAGAATTGGTTTCGCCTGATGTGGACGATTCCCAGTAAAAGCGATTGTAATAACCGTGAAGATTACGAACACGGTAGCCAATCAGCCCAGGTCTACCAGATGGCAATCGGCCAAACACTTCCTCATATTGAAATAAACCTTGGGCAGTTAACGCTGCACCTGCCTTTTGCAATGACTTATAGGTGAGATTGGTATCCAGCTTGTGAGCAGACCCGCCAAATTGTTCTGCTGCAACTGAGTCCAACCACAACTGCTGCACACACGGCGGTTGCTGTCTTATCCAGTTAATGTCCTCAATCGAGATTTTGCAATGGGGTCGAACTGGCTTTTCCTCTGTGCCTTGTTTGCGATCGCCTTTGTTTTGGCCACCTTTGATTGCCTTTAATGCTGTAGTCATATTTTCTCCTAAAATTTGGCATGAAAAGATGGGCGACATAGTTGCAATGCCGCTTTGTGAATTCAAAATGCAAAATTAAAAATGCAAAGTTAATTTTGAATTTTGAATTTTAAATTTTGAATTGATTGGTTGTTTCTTGCCAGAACCGCAGTTCATCCTTGAAGTAGCGGTCAGTCTTCTTCGGTTTTTCTTTCCAATGCTCCCAAGCCACCCAAACTTCGTCTCCCATGTCTTCGATAACTTCACCCTTGGCGTTGTACAAAGCGCAATAAATATCGGCATGGGCGACGATAGAACCAAGGGCAATTACTTCGCTATCAGAAGAACCAGACTTGTTAAGGGCTTCTTCAGGAACCATTGGTTCCGTAATTTGCGAAGATTCAGCTTTCTCCAAAGCGGTAATTAGTTCTGTTTCTTGTAGGGTTAACTCTGCCCAGTAGTCAGCTTTGATAACTTCGTATTCCTGTGCCACTTCTAAATAGTCCCACCAACTACACCCAGGCTTGGCAAGCACAGCCCGAATATCACTTACTGCTTGGGGTAGTAGTTGCAACTGTTCTGCCCGATATGCGATCACACTTGGGGTTGGTTCACTACCAAGGATAATTGCAGCTGCTTGCAGGGCTTGGGTATTGTTCATAGCAGAGGCTAAATTACCCAAAGCTATACCCATGAGCCGTAAGCATTCTTGAGCGTTTTCTTTGGGTGGTTCTTCGGCAAGCGATCGCAGATCAATAGTTTTCTCCAGGGCTTGCTTGACTTGTTTGTTGAGTGCCTTAGTTGCTTGTTTGGTCAGAGTATTGTCCCACTCTTGGGCAGGCCGTTCTTCTACAGCACGTTCCAATTCCTGAATACGTTTTTGTAGTCTCTGGTTCTCAAGCTCCAACAGCCTCAAGCCTTCCAACTCAAACAGCCGATGCTGTAACTGTATATTTTCTTCTCTCTGCTGCTGAAACAGGTTTTGCAAAGCTGTCAATTGTTCTTGAACTTGCTGCTGGGCTTGGGCATTGGCTTCTGTCTGCAAGCCAATCCTCAAATCCTGTTCTAACCGTTCAAGTTCCTGCTGGTGCTGATGTTTGAGTGCAGCGATCGCTTCGGCGTACTCTTTGGGGTAAGTTCGCTCAGGGGTATATGACTCAATAGCATCATTACTCAAATCAGCATTGTTCACCAGTTCTCTATCACCATCCGCAAAAGTCACAATCTGTTGCCAGTTGTTTGGTGCGTCTGCTTGGATGGTTCCTTCTTCACCGTAGCGGAGGTGAGTTGGTGAGGTGACTTTGACTGTGTTGGTTTTAGGAACCAATGGTTCCTGAATTTCTGGTTCTTCAATTTTAGGAACCATTGGTTCCTGAATTTTTTGGCGTGGTAGGCGAGGAACCACCCTGTTAGCAGCTGCCGCAAAGTCTGATTCGCTGGGTGAAGGGTTGTCTTGGAGTGCGATCGCAACAGCAGCCTTTAATTTCTCCGGTTCCTTGATCAATCGCAGCAGTGAACGGGCTTGACGCTCATTCTTGATGTGTTCGCCCAATTCATCGGCTGTGTCCCTGACTTTCTTGGCTCCCAGCAATTGGTTAATTCTTCGGTATCCACCCCAGGCTGATAATTCAGCTTGGCAGTATTCCTCAAAAGTTTTGTAGCCAGCTTCACGGTAAAGCTGATTATCACGCATCTGCAAGATTTCTTCTACAGCTTGCCACTCGAAGCGGTCAATGGACGTAAACGTTTCTTTGATGCTGGTATTGAGAATGCCGTAAGAGGTGGCGGATATTTTTTCTTCTTCCAGTGTCAGCATAAACCTTGCCCACTAAAGAATTAAGCATCGAGAATTTTGTTAACAAAATCGTCAAAACGCTTGCCAGCACTCTTATTTACCAAGATTGTTTGTCTACTGTTACTAGCAGTTGTGTGGCATCATAAAATTACGCATCATGATTTAAAAATCTTTGACGCGCCTGGCAATGTAAACAATAAGGGCGATCGCTTCGATAAAGATTAGTGGAGGCGGTCGCTTTTGTTGTCTAGTACCTATAGAATATAAAATCTGTTAGATTATGGCAAGTGCTGGTAGACAAATAATCATTATGTTGGATACAAAATACGTTGCTTCTATTTACTGGGATAAAGAGCTAGGTGAACGCCTGAAAGTATTACGCGGCAATAATTCTGTCCGATCAATTTCTGAAAAAACCGCAGAGCTTGGAGAGCGTATTTCTCACCAGTACATTCACATGCTCGAAGACCCCGAAAGGTATGATAATTCAGCTTCTACGGTTTCTTTTCCTAAAATCTCCGTTCTTCTCAAAGCTTTAAACAGCAGTATTGAAGAATTTTTTAGTACAGCAGTAACAATTGTGTCTATTACCTCTTGACATCTGTCTGGTATCAGTAGACAATAGAGTTAAGAAAACAAAAGACGACCGCGCGTCCTGAGAAAACTAAGCGATCGCCTTTTATCCCTAATAAGGTGAACTCTATTATGAACTACTTCGCATATTCACAGCAAGCACCCAAAAGCTTCCACTGCAATACAATAGACGCGCAATCCTTAGCCCAAGCCGAACTCGCGCAGTACATGAGCCAGCAAGCGCAAGCTGTAGCTCCCGAACCCCTCACCACAGTCGAGATTAACTCCCACCACTTCGAGATTTACGCCGGAAAGTGGCTAGTTGCATACATCACTTATGATTATGACGAGTTCGTAACACAACCCTGGGTAGTCATGGTGAATGGCGTTGAAAAATTTCGTCACACCACCCAAGCCCAATGCTTCCGCTTCATCGAATGGCATCACAAAGATGGAACTCTCAACCCTCAACCAAGCGCAGATATCCCAGAAGTACCATTTATCTCAGAAATTTCATTCTACGACCAAGAAGTTTTGGCAGATGGTGAACTCGTGGCCAGCGTGAGTTACAGCCATGACGACCAACAAAATTCTTTTTGGCAAGTCATGATCAACAACGCTGAAATCTTTACAGATTCTACTCCTGCAAGATGTCACAGTTACGTCAAGCAGCAGTATCAAGCGGGGTTATTGCCACTACAGAAACCGTTTGAAGAACCCTGCACCACCGGAAACGAAATCATGGTGCAGATTGCCCAGGCTTGTGAAAACTTTGGTCTTGAGTTGCTAGATGATGGAATCTACAGAGGCGACAAGAAACTTGGCGAAGCCGGAGAAACTAAAGGCGCTTGGTGGTTTATTCGAGCCAATGAATCCTCCGAAAAAGTACCTTGTGACTCTGCGATTGATACTGTCTACTGGCTGTCAATGGTCGATACTGTACCCTCTGCTGAAGCTCTGGATTACGACCAGTTGTTAGACCTGCCTTTTGACCAACTGACGAGTATGCAATGGGAACGGCTGCTGGAGTATGAGCCAGTGCTAGAGTTGGTCGCTGCTTAAATCAGGGAAAGGGTTAAAGGGGAAAGGTTAAAGTATAGTTCTTTATTCCCTTCCCCCTTGCCCTTTTCCCCTTCCCCAATCAATCATTTACTAACTAAAACAATGGAACCTACGATATCGATTCCTCCGGGTTGGCAATACCCCCGTTTTGGCTTTGGACAACGTACAGAAGTAGGTCAAGTCATAGGACTTAAATACTATGAAGAAGACACATATTTAGCTAATGAATATGGTGCGGGTTGGCGTTATATTCTGTTGCTCGACAAGCACGGTGAAGATGAAGAACACCGTACCGAAGATGAAATTAAACTGCTCTCACCACAGGAATTAAAAGCAACGTTAGAGGCTGAAATCAACAATCATCAGCGTCAAATTCAATCACTAAAACATCAATTAGATGCTATTCCTGCAATTGTTTTAGCTGCTAACTCTACAGTTGTAGAAACCACTCAAGCAAGTTATCCATCTTTACACGATTTAGTTGACGCGGGTAAATTCATCCTCAAAAAAATCGCCAAACACCCCGATTATCTAACACTTGAATATCAACCCGACCTGACTATTGGTGATGCTGATACTGCGCTTTCTTATCTGGAAGTAGAACTTGAGCCTCCAGAAAATAGCAGATGAACTCTGTGGTGGCGATTCAATTACAAATCGCCACTAAAAATATTAGTCCTATTTTGATAAATATTTGGAGGTTTATCAATGTGTACTAAATGGGCAAAAAAAGAGCTAGAAACTCTTGAAGAAATGGCAGAAATGTACACTCCAGAGCAAATAGTTTTTCGGCTAAAAAGACGCGGTTATTATCGCACAGTATCAGCAGTTAAGAATAAATTGTATTCTTTGGGGTATTCTATACGTCCGATTTTAGATAATTACAGTTGCAGTGAAATTGCTAAAAACCTTTGTTTACACCCAACAACTGTTACTTATTGGGTCAGACAAGGTTGGTTAAAAGCTAAAAAGCGTTGTACCAGTTGTTATCAAGTCAAAAGTCGGGATTTGAAGCAGTTTTTTAAAAACCCTCCACAATCAATTAGAAAACGCATTGCGGCAATAGATCCGCAGGTGGTTAGGTATTTGGTGGGGTCTTTTCGGCAAGATAGGTGTTCTTAAAAAAGTTAAATTTTCTCTTTTAAAATAGAAATATTTGTTTACATTTACAGTAAACAAATAGATAAAAGCTGGGTTAATCAGGGATAAATAAGCATTTGGCAGAAAATTTAGATTAGCTTAGTCCAATTACTTCCATAAATCCAGTATTACTGCTAATATCGGTTTGAAGCTGTTTTGTGCTGTCATAATTTTAATTAAATGCGGTTAAAGGTTAGCTAAGAACATTCTTTATTAGTTTTTAGCAGACTTTTACTTTAGTGTTAACTTTTGAGATTCTGTATTTCTACAGAGTAAAAATTGTTATGTCTACTGTGTAGATACATAATTGAAATTCATAAGTCTTCAACCTCTTCGAGACAACAGAAGAGGTCTATGAGTCGGCGGCTGGGGCTGTCCGATTGCGAAGAAATTAGCTTTATGACAGGCGATTTAATGTTCCCTCTAAATATCTAACAACCATTCACAAGCTGATGGTTACGAATAGCTGGTGAATAGCAATGATTTGCTGTTGCTCAAATTATTAGTAGATCGAAGGAACAGGGGAGAACAAGTCTCGTCTTTCTAGGATGTTTATACAGGGCGGAGTTCAAGCTTTGTTCCGGTCTTCACCCTCGCTCCCTGCTCCTTGTCCTCTTGATCACAGCAATTCCCCATCCGTTAACTCCTACAGTTCAAGGGGCGACCCCCTGCTGCATTTCGTTAGCGGGTTAGTTTGTCATTTTAATTTTGAATTGGAGCAAAGCGATTGACCAGCATTTTGCCAAACCCTCTCACAACAAAGAGCATCCAGGTTTTGATTGTAGAGGATGAATTTATCCTTGCACTTGACCTAAGAGAAAAGTTGGAAAGCTTAGGTCACAATGTTATTGATATTGTAGATTCAGCAGAAATGGCAGTTGAGCAAGCAACTGAGCTTCGACCAGACTTAGTTTTAATGGATATCAGACTACGTGGGAAAATGGATGGAATTGAAGCAGCAGAAGAAATTTGGAATTATTTACAAATTCCCATTATTTATGTTACGGGACACTCTGATAAAAGTACTGTAGAAAAAGCTACGCAGATATTCACGTTTGGTTATCTTTTGAAACCCGTTAAAGAAGAAAATCTATATGTTGCTATTCAAACAGGACTTACTAATTTTCAATATAAACAAGCAGAATTAGTATTACATAAAGCGCATGAAGAGCTAAAAGAAAAGCTGAGAAATTATACTAATAAAATTGCTTTGCTGAATGAAGAATTAAAACTCGAAATTGTTAAGCAACATAAAGTTATATCAGAACTGTTGATAAATGAGGAGTGCGTTTATTCAACAGATCAGCCTACTTCTGTATTAACGTCACGCCAAATTGAAATTTTACGATTTATTGCAGAAGGGCTTTCTACAAAAGAGATTGCAGAAGCAATCAATGTCAGTACTAAAACAGTCGAAGCACACCGAGTTCAATTGATGAAACGGTTGAATATTCACGATGTTGTGGGTTTAGTACGGTATGCAGATCGTCATGACATAGTAAATTTTGATGCTAGTGATAAGCCCATCAATGAAAAGGGTGAATATAAAACTAAGGAATTTCCTTAGATAAATAAGGAATTTCCTAAGTTGTATTTCTCTCTGATTTGAAGTATTGTCTAGAACACTATACAGTGATAAAAACAACAACTAAATAAAAAATATTGCAGAAATGCGTATGATTTTATGCAGACATTACAACAAGCTAGAATTCAATAACACGGCTTATGTGAGTTGATATGATTGTGAGCAGATGATTATCAAAGGCTAAATCTTTTGATCCTGCGCCCATCTTCAAATTGCATAAGAGGTGTAATGTTTAGCAATACTACAAAAGTAGCAAATTTATAGCTAATTTTTATGTATTAATCAGAGCAAATAAATAACTCTGAGCATGACAAAATGGCATTAATAAAAGCTCAAAGCTATAGAGATTTAGAGCTACAGCTTGAATGTCTATTCCCGCAGTGATGATATGAATTATTTGGGAACTTTGTCGAAGTGAAGGAGGTAAGAATCAAGTAGATATGGCTAAACCATAAGTGCTAGAAATTAGGAAGCCCACAATATAATAAGCCTTAAAAAAAATTGGTTTCACTTAGAAAATAGCATATAGTTATCAAGAGCGAGATAAAGTCAAACTACTTCAATTTGGAAAAGTGTAAATCAAGCATTTTTCTCACATTTATTCTAATTACAATCTCAGCTTATTTTAATTTTTTTTCAACCCGTCGAACCATGTTAAATTAGCAATCTGTCATGAAAAGCTTCAAAACTTTACTAAACCATTCGCATAAAGCCCATTTTCCTTGGGAAATTGTCAATCCACAAAATTTATTGACTAAGTTCCTGGAAAATGGGGGATTAATAGGTGAGTCTCAATTTAGATTGACTCCCAACACAGACAAAGCTTTGCAAATCACGACATCAGTTTTTGTTGATAGTTCTTATATCAGTAAGCATGGACAAGTTTCTACTTTTAATAGTGAATTTTTAGATATTTTTAAGCAAAAAAATACAGATAATATCATTCCTTTTTTCTTAACCGAGTTATTGGATAAAAATATAGATAATAGACACTTTTTTATAGCAAATAAAGGTTTGAAAAAATCTGTCTTCTTTGATAATTACCGTAGTGAATTAGAACAGTATCAGCCAATTCATGCTGGGTTAAGTAGTAATGTTGATAATCATGTTGAAAGTAATGCTGATACAGTTATTAGCAGAACTATTATTGAAGTATCTAAAAATCCAGAAACAGAGTTAGATGAAACCAAGCTGAAGGATAATCTGACTGTTGTTTTTGCTGAAACTCTTCAAAATAACAGCGAATTGGGCTTTTTGGAGATTTACGGAATAGTAGATACAGCCTTACGGGATAGCTATGACTATCTTAGCAAGTTCCGATTTGATCCTGAGTATAGCCAGAAGTTAGAGACAGCTTTTGGTAATGGTTTTAATCGGGAAGTAGCAGATAAATTATTTAATAATTTTGCTGACAGGCATTTTACGGATATTCCTACTATCAAGATTGTCAATCGTGCTGATATTTATGGTGGAAATGCTGCGTTTTCTGCGGATACTGGATTAGTTTATTTGGCAGTTGAATTTTTAACTGAAAACCATAAGAATCCTTCAATAATTACTGATGTTTTGCTGGAAGAAATTGGACATTTTGTTGACTCTCAGATTAATAAAATTGATTCTCCTGGTGATGAAGGGGAGATTTTTGCAAACCTGGTGCAAGGTAATCTGCTAAGGGAGCAGGAATTACAAGCATTAAAATCAGAGAATGATATAGCTACTATTATCTCTAGTAATCAAGGTATTACTGTTATTTCCGGTCAGTCAGCTATTAACGTTGAGCAAAATGTGAAACCTCTGAGAGTAGCAACGTGGAATATTTGGAATGAAGGAGGGGCGCAAGCAAACAATACGATTGAAGGCATAAAACGTCGTATAAATTACATTGCTAGATTTGGCATGGCGACTGGTATTGATGTAATCGCACTACAAGAAATTAAAAATCCAGGGACAGACCCCCTAGCAAATGCTTTACAAGCCTATAAGACTAATAATACCCTTCCTGGCACATATACCCGTGAAGGACTACAAGCGATCTTGAGCGGGTATGATTTTATAGTCGCAACCAGTGAGAATAATCCAAACAATCCTCAAAACACCCCAAATAGCACTGATGGGTACTTGATCCTGTTCAATCCCAATACTATCACGATGGGGAACGCAAGTTTCTTTTCGCCAGGAACATTTTCGGGTATAGCTAATAATAGTACATACTATATACGTCCTCCCTATGAGGTAAATATTCAATATAAACAAACAAATAAAGCATATAAAATTTTAACATGGCACAATGAATACGAAGGCGGACAATTAGGCGCACAAGCCAGATTTACGGGAATGCAAAGGCTCAAAGAAGGTCTCCAAAGTCTCCAAGCTAATTCGCCTACTATTGTTCTTGGTGATTTTAATGTCAGACCCAATGAAATACAACAAAAAAGTGAAATAAATTTATTTGCACAGGGTTATACCGGTGCATATAGTGCAGAGTACGATTACATCCTTGCAAATCCACAAGGTGCTAGAGTAGCACAATTTGGTTTGACAATAGAAAACTTCCCTCAATTAACTAGTGATGCTCATACAGCGTTATTTGCCGAAATTGATGGACGTGAACCTGTAAGAAGAACAGTAGAGAACACGCAAATAGAAGTTATACAAAACTTGACAGCAACAATCGCAGAAACAAATCGATCAGTATATGAATATAACACTACTTCAATATCAGATACTTGGATAGATCAAACAATTAAGATAGGTAAAGCAGGGAGTTTCTTTACACCACAGACTACAGTTGGTGGTGGCAAAGTAACAGTTCGTGAAGAAACTGTAAACGGACAAACAAAAAAATATATCGACGTTAAACCCAATAGCTCTGGTGTAAATGCAAAAGTTTATTCTGCTATTGGTAAGAACCAAACTTCTGCTTTATTCAATGGAGAAGTCTCATTTGATACGAGTACACTTAAAGGGACTATTACCGATAAGGGTGATAGCAATGATTCTTCTGCATTCAAACTCATTGGTGGAATAGAAGTTAATTTTGACGGCTTATCATTTGGTGAAGACAAAAACGGTAGTCCTCAACTAAGACTGCAAGGTTCAATGCTACTACCCAAAAACCTAGTTGGTGGAAATGGGTTGCTAGTAGCTATTAACGGCACTGATTATATCGGCATTAGTGATAATGGTCTTGAAGTCACAGGTGGGTTTGTCAAACTGCCTGGTACAACCTCCTTTGTTGTTCTCGGTTTATTAGAAATAAAAGCTTTAGATGCCCAAGTAAAATTCGATTTTACCAATGAAGAAATCACACTTCAGGGTAAATTTTCCATTCCTACCCTCAAAAACGCTACATTCGATTTACAGGGCGGAAATTACATCAAAGTCAAAAAGACTGCTACAGGTCTTGATTTCTCAATGGTAGCAAATGTTGGTGTCGCAAATATTCCTCTATTTGGGTCATGGGAAATTCAGGATATCAACCTAAATGTTAATACTCCTAGCAATAGCTTCACAGTCAACGCAAAACTGAAAACCCCCGGAAGTCCAATTAATCTAGCATTAGCATTTAACCAAGGTAAACTCACCGCAATCACAGGTAGCAGTGGAGTTGGCACAGATTTCACCTTCTTAGGTGCAGCAGTAGACATCCAGACAGTAAACGTTATCAACAGAAATACAACGTATAGCGAATCCTGGGACCCTGAATTTTCCCTCCAAGGTGCAATTGAAATTCCTAAACTCAAAGGTTTTAAGGGTGAGCTAACAGGTACTAATAAATTAGTAGTCAACAAAGACAAAGCTTATCTAACAGGAGCGCATTTATCAGCAGCAGATATCCAATTGGGTAACTGGAAACTCCGTAATATTCAAGCAGATTTTGACGGGATTACCAATACATTTTATGGTAGTGCCATTCTGCAAACCTATACAGGAGAAAATATTGGTGTATCACTACTATTTGATAGTAATGGTTTAAAAGATATTACCGCCAGTAACATTAACTTTAATTTATTTGGTGCAAAAGTCAGTAACGCTACCATCAACTTTAAACCCGATAGAAAACCTACCGAAGGAGACGATTGGGACCCAGAATTTACATTCCAGGGTGTAATTGCACTACCACAAGCATTAGGAGGAGTTACACTCAGCGTCACAGGTAGCGATTATCTGTTGGTAAATAATGATGGTTTTGACCTCACTGGTGGCAAAATTTATCAAGAAACCCTTGATTTTAACCTGCTAGGTTTCTTACGGGTTCAAGGCAAGCAGATTAGCCTTCTCTACAGCCAGATAGGAACAGAAAAAGTCTTCATTATTCAAGGTACACTCATTCTGCCCGATCTATACAATTTCACGGGCAACTTTAGTGGTAGTAACTACATCAAAATTAGTAGTATTGGTACAGTAGAAGTAGTTGGTTCCATATCTGCCAGCGATATTAATATCGCTGCTGGTTGGAAGATAAAAACCGCTACAGTATTTATTGATACTACCAATAATCAAACAAAAGTCAGAGCCGATGCCACTGTTATAATTCCCTCTGGAATTGATGTTGCTGCTACAGTTTTATGGAATGGTAGCCAATTGCAATATGTTCAGATAGGGGCATATAACCTTAATAAACCTATTGGTAGTACAGGTGCATTTCTTCAGGATATAAGTGGGTCATATAGTGTAGGTCCAAAAACCATTACAGTGCTTGGTCAACAACAGACATATAATGATGTCTTTCAAGGTAACGTTAAAATTACCGTAGGACCAAAGGTTAACTTGAATTTACCCAGTTTTCTGGGTGGTCCTATTAATGAATCTCTAATTAACCTAGATTTAACGGCAACAATTACTCCAAAATTCCTTAATGCACAGGGTAATCTTCGGGTTCTTGGTAATCTCGTTACAGGAACAGGTGAAGTTAACCTTAACTGGGAATATGACTCTTTTGGGGCTAGTGCTAACTTAAATATCCTCTATGGATTACTCAAGGCAGACGCTAAACTGATCGCCCGTGGGCATGATGGAAATAAACTGGACTTCTATGCCTATGCTGAAGGAACTGTTAATATACCCGATCCTATTCCTGTGATTGGAGGATTTACATTAGGAGGTGGAGGAGCTTATTTTCAATATATTGATGATGGCTACTCCTATAATGACTACGTTGCCGCTTGGGGAAAACTTTTAGGGTGGACAGTCGGTTTAAAAATTGGCTTCGATGGCAATGTGAGTTTATTTGGTGCAGAACTACCTGAACTAGCAAAAGCCAACATCAATAATTTGTGGGCTAATCTTAACAACCCTTACACCGCTCCTGCGGCTCTTCCGCTTCCACCCAGGGGTTCTACAGGTAATGACATTATCAATGGTAATGATAACCCTGAGTTTATTGATGCGGTGGCAGGGAATGATGTCCTTAATGGTAAGGGTGGTGATGACATCCTTGAAGGTGGAGATGGTAATGACATTCTCAGTGGCGGTGCTGGAAAGGATGTTCTCAACGGGGGTGCTGGCAATGACACTCTGGTTGGTGGGACAGGAGATAATACATATATATTTGATGCAGACACTTCACAAGGATCAGACACAATTAACGAAACCGTAATTGCTATAAAATCTGTCAAAGGCAACAATATCACATACGCACAAGCCACTAAGACACTTTGGAACATACAACAACAAGATCAAAAGGACGGAATAACCGACGAGACAAAACTCACGCTCATTAATAATGGTGATGGCACAATTTCTCTAAAAACCTACTATGATCGATTCTGGAGTGCTGATAGCGTTGGAAATATAACCTCATCGGAGAACATCAATAATTGGGAAAAATTCCGGGTCGAGAATAATGGTGATGGCACAATTTCTCTAAAAAATATCGATTGGAACACTTATGTTCGAGCAAATACAATTTCGATTACAGATGCACGATGGAACATAGACCAATCTAATAATAAAGACTTATGGGAAAAATTCACAATCATCGACCAGAATAATAGCAGTACAGATACACTAGACTTCTCAGCCACTACTACTAAAAGTATCAACCTAGACCTTAGCCTTGCCGGAAGACAGCAGATCAATGACAATCTGTCTTTGACTTTAGGTATTACTGTAGGTGGTCAGACTTTCATCAATATAGAAAATGCAGTTGGTGGTAGTTTGAATGACACATTAATAGGGAATAATTTCAATAACCTTCTGAAAGGAAATGCTGGTGATGATTACATAGATGGTGGACTTGGCAATGACACCCTTGATGGTGGTGCTAATAATGATAATATTTCTGGCTCTCGAGGCGATGACACCATCTATGGCGGCTCTGGCGATGATTACATTAATGCCTGGGAAGACAATGATTATATAGACGGTGGTGCTGGTAATGACAATATTAATGGTCTTGGTGGCAATGATACTTTAATTGGTGGTGCAGGTAATGATACTCTCAATGGTGATGCAGGTTATGATACTGCTATTTTCAGTGGAGCTTCTGTTAATTATCAAATCTCTTTATTAAGTAATGGAGATGTTCAGGTTATTGACACTCAAGCCAATAGAGATGGTACTGATATCCTCACAGACATTGAACAAATCAATTTTAATGGGGGGGGAACATATCAAGTCTTCAAAGGAGACGCTTTAGATAATACTTTAACAGCAGGTGGTTACTGGGCTGTAATGTATGGTGGTGCTGGGAATGATACCCTCAATGGCGGTAGTAGTAATGACATCCTCAACGGTGGTGCAGGTATTGATATCCTCAACGGTGGTGCAGGCGATGATACTTACGTTGTTGACACGACCACCGACACCATCACTGAAAAAGCGGGAGAAGGTACAGATACAATTCAATCCAGTGTCACGTTTAGTCTTGTTAACCTACCAAACATCGAAAATCTCACCCTCACAGGAACAGCAGCGATTAATGGTATAGGTAATGCTGCTAATAACGTCATCATAGGTAATGCTGCTAACAACACCCTGAATGGTGGTACAGGAATTGATACTGCCGATTACTCAAATGCCATCAGTGGAATAAACGTTAACCTCGCTAGTGGCATCGCCAATGATGGACAAGGAGGCACTGATATACTAACAAGTATTGAAAAAGTGATCGGTTCTAGTTACAATGACACCTTAACTGGTTCTAATTACGAAGATACCCTGTTTGGTGGTGATGGTAATGACAACCTGATTGGTGGTGCTGGTAACGATATTCTGAATGGCGGTAATGGAGAAGACACTGCGGACTACTCAAGTGCAACACAAGGTATAAATGTCACACTTGGAGGAAACGGCTTTGCGACTAATGATGGTTTCGGTAATCAAGATACTTTGTACGGAGTAGACCATATTATTGGTGGTCAATACAACGACACTATTGTTGGCGATGAATATTATAATAATACCCTCAATGGTGGAGCAGGCAATGACACAATTAATGGTCTTGGTGGTAATGACACTGTAATTGGTGGTGCAGGTAATGATACTCTCAATGGTGGTACTGGTAACGACACCGCAGTTTTCATGGGAGCTTCTGTTAATTATCAAATCTCTTTATTAAGTAATGGAGATGTGCAGGTTACTGACACTCAAACTAATAGAGATGGTACTGATATCCTCACAGATATTGAACAAATTAATTTTAATGGAGGGGGAACATATAAAGTCTTTAAAGGAGACGGTTCTAATAACACTTTAACAGCAGATGCTTACTGGGCTTTAATGTATGGTGGTGCTGGCAATGACACCCTCAATGGTGGCGGTAGTGATGACATCCTCAATGGCGGCGATGATAATGACAACTTGATTGGTAATGGTGGTAACGATACCCTGATTGGTGGTGCTGGTAATAATGACATTGCAGTTTTCAGTGGAGCTTCTGTTAATTATCAAATCTCTTTATTAAGTAATGGAGATGTGCAGGTTACTGACACTCAAACTAATAGAGATGGTACTGATATCCTCACAGATATTGAACAAATTAATTTTAATGGAGGGGGAACATATAAAGTCTTTAAAGGAGACGGTTCTAATAACACTTTAACAGCAGATGCTTACTGGGCTTTAATGTATGGTGGTGCTGGCAATGACACCCTCAATGGTGGCGGTAGTGATGACACCCTCAATGGCGGTGATGGTGATGACAACTTGATTGGTAATGGTGGTAACGATACCCTGATTGGTGGTGCTGGTTATGACACCGCAGTTTTCAGTGGAGCTTCTGTTAGTTATCAAATCTCTTTATTAAATAATGGAGATGTGCAAGTTACTGACACTCAAACCAATAGGGATGGCACTGATATCCTCACAAACATTGAACAAATTAATTTTAATGGAGGGGGAACATATAAAGTCTTTAAAGGAGACAGTTCCAATAATACTTTAACAGCAGATGCTTACTGGGCTTTAATGTATGGTGGTGCTGGCAATGACACTCTCAATGGTGGCGGTAGTGATGACACCCTCAATGGCGGTGCTGGCAATGATACCCTGATTGGTGGTGCTGGTTATGACACCGCAGTTTTCAGTGGAGCTTCTGTTAGTTATCAAATCTCTTTATTAAATAATGGAGATGTGCAAGTTACTGACACTCAAACCAATAGGGATGGCACTGATATCCTCACAAACATTGAACAAATTAATTTTAATGGAGGGGGAACATATAAAGTCTTTAAAGGAGACAGTTCCAATAATACTTTAACAGCAGATGCTTACTGGGCTTTAATGTATGGTGGTGCTGGCAATGACACCCTCAATGGTGGCGGTAGTGATGACATCCTTAATGGCGGTGCTGATAATGATACCCTTATTGGTAATGGTGCTAAGGATAGCTTAACAGGGGGTTCTGGCGCAGATCGTTTTGACTACCGCAACTTAGCTGATTCCGTTTTCAATAGCTTTGATGTTATTACTGATTTAAATGCTAATTCTGGTAATGATTTATTCCTCGTTTCCACCGCACGTTCTGGATTTTCTAATGTAGGTTCTGTCGCTACACTTGATACTATTGGCATTGGAGCTAAGTTAACCAATTCCAATTTTATAGCTAATGCTGCTGCTCAATTTACCTTTGGGAACCGTACCTTTGTTGCGATTAATGATGGTACATCTGGGTTTAATAGTAATACTGATGCAATTGTTGAAGTAACAGGATTAACAGGTACTTTAGGAATTGGTAATTTCACCACTACCTTAGCCTAGTTTCTAGTATTGTTGAGTAAATCCTAACAAATCAGGTTATAGAGTAGAGAGGGTAATAAGCGGTAGCTGCGATTGCTTTGCCCTCTCTGTAAATGCTACAGAGTTATTTTGCTTATACAATCTCTGCACTCGTTAGAATTAATAAGCACAACCCTACTCCCCCACCGGAAACCGCCGCATCATTTCCGCGATCGCCACAGCTTCACCCTCCGGCGTATAAACAACCTCACCGGACATCGCAATCACAATCCGCTTCTGCCTCGCCCACTCAAACCAATCCTTGACCGCAGATTTAACCTGCGCGGATTCCGGTTTCCTGCCCTCCTTGCAAGCCGCAACAAAAACAGCCTCCGGTGACTTGATACCCTTCCAAGTTCGCAGTGCTTCTTTCAAATAAGCGATCGCTCCCGGTACATTCGCCCAGCACCGCCTCACTGTGCGTTGAATCTCTGCATTGAGCCGGAACTGGGGTGTACAAGGTATTTCTCGTAGCTGCTGCAATACTTCTTTTACTTCCTGGTTACTAGGCTGGATTGACTTTTCTACACGCTCAAACGCATCATCATCACCAAAGTCTTCATCATGAAAATTCGACGCAACCGGGGCGGAAGAAATATCCTCATGAGGATCTGTCTCGATAGTCGAGTCAAGCAGTTCTATGTCTTCAACGAAGTGAGCAATTTCGGGTAACTCTGGTTCTGGGGTATAACAAACCCCTTCCTGGTCATAGTCCAAAATCTCAGTTTCCACTTCCTCACTTTTTTCACGTTCAACAGCAGAGTGTTGTTGTGGCTTTGAAACTTCTGGATGGGATCTGTGGTATTGTTCTGCACTGACTTTGGGATGTTCAGTTTTGCCTCTGCCATGTTCAAGTAGCTTATTCAGTACATCGCAGTTTAATTTATACTGCCAAGTCCGATCCTGCCCGTTGCCTGGGTTTTTCTGCTTGGAGATAATACCCATATCTTCAAGCAGTGTGATCGCACTCCTGATCACATGAAGGCTATGCTCACCCATTAGATCAGTGTAGATATTTTTAAGGGGCTGGTAAATCCAGGGGGTGCGGTGGTTCTTCAGTTTCCACTTTGTCCAATGCCGAAAATACTCAATCAGCTTGGCCGCACAGAAGTTACCAGTGATATCAAGATACTCCCGGCGCAGAATGACCAGGACAGAAAACCTTTCCGTAGATGCAATGCTGCTCATATTCCACCTTCTATATATTTGTCAAAACTGGTTTGGCTAAAACGGCATATTTTCCTGGTTTTCAACGGGAGCTTGTGACCAAAATTCTCGAAGTTGTTGGCGTTTTGCTGCTTGAAACTGCTGTTTCTCTTCAGGCGACACTTCACCGATTAATCGCGCTACTTCATCGCGTTGCTTCTGCTTTATTTGTTCAGTGTCCACAGCAGGTAAGGCCAGGGGTTCATTTTTGGGGGATGGTCGAAAACCTCGACGACGAAACAAGAATCTAAAATGGCTTTTATCCTGTGGAGGTAGCGATCGC
Source organism: Aulosira sp. FACHB-615 (assembly GCF_014698045.1). Lineage (GTDB taxonomy): Bacteria > Cyanobacteriota > Cyanobacteriia > Cyanobacteriales > Nostocaceae > Nostoc_B. The sequence goes on along the minus strand of NZ_JACJSE010000033.1, from coordinate 36,831 downwards.
CATACGTCCTCATCCCAGCCAGGAGGCATAAAGTCAGATGATGGGGGTAACAGGTTTTGTACTTGAGCTTGCAGTTGTGCGATCGCCTTGCCTTGCTCCTTGATGATTTGACTTCGCTGTTCCAACCGTTCTAAAAGTTGGGTCAGTAGTTCTGAGTTTTGGGTGAATAACTCCGCCTCATGAGTTTTGTAAGCAAAGTAATTCTGTGCAGCAGCTATTTCTGATTTTCGAGAATCTCCATTCATTGCAGTTAGGTAGCAACCATGACGACTCAGCTTGAAATCATCTCTGGGTCTACCTCCTGAACTTTTTGCGGGTAGACGCAAAAAGTGTTTTTTGCTATCTTGACCAATGTTGTCGCAAGCGGCGATCGCTCTGTCTATGGCATCCTCAAATTGTCGCCATTGCTGATACCCCAGAATGGACATGAGATCACGCGCTAACCAATACTCGTAACCCTGCTCATCAATTTTTTTGATTTGGTCGAAAGGGCTATCAGTAGCTTGATTGGATGCGATTATATTCATATTGACTCCAATTTTTGGCGCATGAAAATATCAGCAGCAGTTGAGCCATGCTGCATTCAGTTCTTGTAGAGATATAAGTGCGAGTTTTATTTACTGTTTTGTTTCTTGCCAGAACCGCAATTCATCTTTGAAATATCGGTCAGTCTTTTTGGGCTTGTCTCGCCAATGCTGCCAAGCCACCCACACTTCATCACCCATGTCTTCGATAACTTCACCTCTGGCGTTGTACAAAGCACAGTAAATGTCGGCGTGGGCAACGATGGAACCAAGCCCAATAATCAGTTCATCATCAGAAGAACCAGAATCAGCAGAGGTTTCGTCAGGAACCAATGGTTCCGTAATGAGTGATGATTCGGTTTTCTCAAGGGCAGTGATTAACTCCGCTTCTTGTGGGGTCAACTCCGCCCAGTAGTCGTTTTTGATAACCTCATACTCCTGCGCCACTTCTAGATAATCCCACCAGCTACACCCAGGCTTGGATAACACAGCCCGAATATCGCTAACAGCTTGGGGTAACAGTTGCAATTGTTCGGCTCGATATGCGATCGCGCTTGGTGTCGGCTCACTCCCTAGAATTAACGCCGCAGCTTCCAGGGCTTGGGTGTTATTCATGGCTGTGGCTAGATTACCCAAAGCTATACCCATCAGTCGCAAGCATTCGGTGGCGTTTTCTTTAGGTGGTTCAACAGCCAGCGATCGCAGATCAATGGTTTTATCGAGAGCTTGCTTGACTTGTTTATTGAGTGCCTTAGTTGCTTGTTTGGTCAGAGTATTGTCCCACTCTTGGGCAGGCCGTTCTTCTACAGCACGTTCCAATTCTTGAATACGTTTTTGTAGTCTCTGGTTCTCCAGTTCTAACTTTCTGAGTCCCTCTAACTCGAAAAGCCGATGCTGTAACTGAATATTTTCTTCCTTCTGCTGCTGAAACAGGTTTTGTAAAGCGGTCAGTTGTTCTTGTACTTGCTGCTGTGCTTGGGCTGTGGCTTCCGTTTGTAAACCAATCCTCAAATCCTGTTCCAGCCGTTCCAATTCATGTTGATGCTGCTGTTTGAGTTGGGCGATCGCTTCGGCGTATTCTTTGGGGTAAGTTCTCTCAGGAGTAAATGGCTCAACAGCATCATTACTCAAATCAGCATTGTTAACCAGTTCCCTGCTGCCATCCTCAAAGGTAACAATCTGCTGTCTTTGATTGGGTGGGTCGGCTGAGATGGTTCCTGATTGCCCATGTCTTGGATGAGTTGGTGACGTAATCGTGACGGTGTTGGTTTTAGGAACCAATGGTTCTGTGATCTGAGGAACCACTGGTTCTTGAATTTGAGGAACCATTGGTTCCTGAGTTTTTTGGTGTGGCAGACGCGGAACCACCTTGTTAGCCGCAGATGCAAAGTCCGATTCGCTTGGGCAGGGGTTCTCAGAAAGTGCGATCACAACAGCCTGTTTTAGTTTTTCTGGTTCCTTGACCAAACGCAACAGCGAACGGGCTTGACGCTCGTTTTTTATATGTTCACCTAACTCATCGGCTGTGTCCCTGACTTTCTTCGCCCCTAACAGTTGGTTAATTCTTCGGTATCCACCCCAGGCTGATAATTCGGCTTGGCAGTATTCCTCAAAAGATTTGTAGCCAGCTTCTCGATACAGTTGTTGATCTCGCATTTCGAGAATTTCATCAACTGCTTGCCATTCAAAGCGATCAATGGCGGTGAAGGTTTCTTTGATGCTGGTATTGAAAACGCTGTAGCTGGGTGCTGATGTTGTTTCGCGGTCTAGTGTCAGCATGGCATTACCTATATGTGCTGCATACAACGCAAAGATTGGTTAATGCAAACAAAAACTGCTGTACTATCAGCAACCGCATCCTTAAAATAAGTTGACATAGCAATTTGACGGCTGGAATACTCATACCGCCGATAAATTCTTGTATAACTAAGCTGGTTGCTTGAACTCACAGTACAAATTTATCTTGCCACATGACAACTGAAAGTGCAAATGTAAAATTAAAAAATACAAAGGAGGTAATTATGGTTCCCTTGGACTGGGTTGTAATGCTTGCTTGGAACAAAGAATGTGGGAACAACCTGAGATTGTTGCGTGGCAAGAAGTCTAGACGCGAAATTGCAGATGCGCTCCTTAGTCAACAGGTGGAATGCTCCCAGGAATACATCAGAAAGCTAGAAAATGGGGAAGCAGCGTCTGTTTCTACGAAAATTATTACGGCACTCGCCAAAACGCTTGACGTAGAGCTAATTGAGATTATGACAGACTTACGTGTTGAAGTTACAAAAACTGTTTGTACTCCTAGTTGATATTTGTACTCTGAGTTGTTATTATGGATATATGAAAACAAAAGACGACCGCCCCAGCCTCGGAAACTTGTGCGATCGCCTTTTGACCTTTAAAAGGAATCTATATTATGACTCAATCAGTTTACGCACAGCAAGCACCCAAAAGCTTCTACTGCAACACCATAGACGAGCAAACCACAGCGCAAGCAGAATTTTATAGCTACCTCGAAGCTCAAGCTAGAGAAGCAACTCAAACTACAGACCCGCTTACATCTCGTGACCGCCGCATCATTGCCGAGATTATCGAAGTAGAAGCCGATTCAATACGCACCATCTGGATAGAAGCCGGAATCACTGTATGGGTGCAGTTTTTCGACGGTGGACGGCTACCATTCGAGCGCAACTGGTTCGCCAAAAGAGTTGCAGAAGTTAAAGCCACCCTAAGAGAAACCCCCAGAGAACGCAACGACCGCCTCAGCGATGAACTTGAAGCAGCTTGTCAAAAATACGGCTTAACTCACGGAGAGATTGACTGGCTTTCCTTCAGCACCACCCTATATTTCAACAACCGACGGGTAGGCTTTGTGGGATACAACCGCGCGGATCAATGGTACAGCCGACAAAGACCATTGGGGGGTAGTCGTACAACTGACAGTATTGATGCAGCGATTGCACTGTTGGGAATCAGACAACCTGTAGCAGCGTAACTATCAAACGTATGAAAAGCGATTGCTGTTTACTCAACAGCCAAACAGCGATCGCAAATACAACGAAAACGCTAGAAAAATCATGGCACAAAGTAACTATGTCATTTTTTCAAGATCCTGACTGGGGTGATTGTTGCGAACCGATACTTTTGTCACCCTCAAACCCAAACGCAGAGTTAATCGAAATCTCAGGCTACACGCTGGTCTACTGCTATGGAGCTTGCCCCAAAATCTACCGTGTTTACAAAGGTGAATCAATGCTGGGTCTGGTGTTTCAACACATCATGTATTGGACAAACGAAGTAGACGAGAAGCAGTACGCCAAACCGTTGAACGCAGCAGTGGCACTCGATTACTTTTTCTTAGCTGCAAGTATGACCAACGCAACACCCGATATTGCAGCGTAAATCAGGGAAAGGGTTAAAGGGGAAAGGTTAAAGGATAGTTCTTTATTCCCTTCCCCCTTGCCCTTTCCCCCTTCCCCAATCATTCATTCACTAACTAAAACGATGGAACCTACAATCTCGATTCCTCCGGTTTGGCAATACCCTCGGTTTGGCTTTGGACAACGCACAGAACGGGGTCAAATTATCGGTATGAAATATTATGCCGAAGACACATACTTAGCAGACGAATACGGTACAGGATGGCGTTACATTCTGTTACCAAACAAAAACACTGAAGATGATGAAACACGGATTGAGGATGACATAAAACTGCTTTCGCCGCAGGAATTAAAAACAGTTTTAGAGACAGAAATTAACAGCTACTTGCGCCAAGTTGAATCACTAAAGCACGAATTAAACGCAGTTGGTGTCACTTTTATATCAACTGAATCCACTGATGAAAAACTCACCCAGCCGCCTTATCTATCTCTGCACGATTTAGTTGACGCGGGTAAATTCATCCTGAAAGAAATTGCCAAACACCCCGATTATTTAACACTTGAGTATCAGCCAGATTTAACCATTGGTGATGCTGATACTGCACTTTCTTATCTGGAAGTAGAACTTGAGCCTCCAGAAAATAGCAAATGAACTCTGAGATCCGCAGGTGGTGAGTTATTTGGCGGGGTAAGTATTTTGTAGTAAAACCGAGAGTTTTGAAAGATAATTGACGAGGTGATAAATGCCATTTCTCACGTATGTTAAAGGATTGCCAACTCCAGCAGAAGAATTAAATAGTTTAGGACTCACAGAATTTGAGATGTTTTTGGCTGCTTACAGTTCGGTATTCCATAAAGCAGCGTGTGAAACAGCTAATCATATTTTATCCACTCAATCATTTAATAAATCAAAGTGGAACACTCATTTACAAAAAACCTACGGCATTGCTAAACGCCACGCCAATGGTGTAATCAGCTATGCTCAGGGTGCGGTTGATGCTTCTAAAGAAAGCCGCAAGCTCCATATCAAAACATTGGAAGGTAAACTAAAATCGCTCAACTCTTGGATTACAAAATCAGAGAAGAAATTATCTGATTCGGCTAAATTTTACGCTAAAAAGAATTGGCGTAATTCTAAAACAGGATGTCGCTTTCCACTATCTTGTTCTTTAAAGTTCCGTAAAACTAACTGGAACAACTTACGCTTTCAAATTCACCATAAAAAACGTCGGGCTTACAAATTAGCTCAACAAATAGAACACTTAAAAACAGCACCCATTCAAACAGTTATTCCTAAAAATCAAATATTTATAGTTGGTTCCAAGGATGAAAGCTTTGGTAATCAAGTTTGTCAATGGGATGGTCAGACTCTAAAATTCCGTGTCCCAGCTTGTCTAGAATCACAGTTTGGTAAACAAGTCATAACTAAGTTAGGCAACTTTGAGCGTAATATCAACAGATTGCCCAAGGATGGAGCTAAAACATGGCATTTCTTCCGCAAGCACAACAAATGGAATGCAGCAGTACAATTTACACCAGTACCAGTCAATCGAGTTTCCCGGCATTCTGCTTATGGCTGCATTGGGATTGATCTCAATCCTGGCTCCATTGGTTGGGCATACATTGATAAAGATGGTAATCTTAAAGCACATGGGCAAATTCCAATGCTGATGGGATTACCATCAGGTAAACAAGACGCTCAGATTGTTCATGCTTGCTTACAACTGGCGAGATTAGCTCAGACTTTCTGTTGTCCAATTGTTTGTGAAAAATTAGACTTTTCTACCAAGAAAGAGCAACTGGGAGAACGTGGGAGAAAGTATGCTCGGATGCTGTCGGGTTGGGCATATAGTCGTTTTTACCAATTACTAAACAGTATTTCCAGCAATCGTGGCATTTACTTAATGAAAGTCAATCCAGCCTATACCAGTCTCATTGGTATGGTGAAGTATGCCCGACAATATGGGCTATCTTCCGACTGTGCTGCGGCGATCGCTACTGCCCGTCGGGGGATGCGATTGACTGAAAATATTCCCGGATCCATAACCGCCTATCTCTCCGTGAAGGATGGAAAGCACGTATGGAGCCTGTGGTATCAATTGAATAGCATTCTTAAGTCTTGTGCTGAAATATCATCTCGTCATGATTATTTCAGTATCTCTAACTGGGAACTAGTGGTCAAGCGATGGTCGGAGAACTTTGTCCAGAGCAAGCGTGCAACGCACTTCTAGTTGAGCGAACTTATACCGCGTAGTTGGGTTTGTCTAAATTATCCACTTGTGGGTAACTTTGTCCAAACTTTTAGAAGCGGTTGGCGGTTTTTAATTTGGCTAACTCATCAATCCCTGAGTCAGTATTGGCAACGATGACCCTGAAATTTGGTCAGGTAATTGAGTCTGGGTCTGAATATGAAAAGAACGTGCGATCGCTGCCAGATAGACCAAAACACCTCAACCCGCCACAGCCGCAATTTATGGCATCACCCCAAATACCACAATCGCAGCCACCACCGCAAACCAGTACAACTGAATTAAAAGCAGTACCCAGGCAACCAATCACAATAGAAAACTTACGCGTGTGGTGGCAGACAGCTAATCATTTAGGCAAGCCCGAACCATATAAGGAGAGAATCGCTGAAATTGCGTCCCAGTTCAAGGCTACGGGACAGCTATCACCTCAAGCAATGGAGGCAATGCAAAAAGACACAGTTAACCGAATCGCCCAGATTGCTCATAAAATCGTGTCTACTTTGGGACAACAACAGCCAGATGGTTCCACTCGTGTCCAGGGTAAGATTTACGATATTACCTTCAATGCACATCAGAAAGACTGGGCGATCGCTCACAAAAACGGCGATGTGATTTTGGATGTCAAATCACAGCAAGTACAGATTAACAAAGTTACTCCAAAAATCTTACAAGATTTCGAGAGTGTGAATAACAAACTTGATGAGGTTTTGGCGAAGGATAGGATGCAGGGGATTCAGAGGTAAAATAGCGCAAGTCTTTCTTCGTTGAGCATCATAGCTAAGTCTGATTGTGTATAAGTGTAAATACAGGTTTCTCTTTTTTCACAAATCTCCGTAATAATTCGCTAAGGCTGAAATCTAAGCCAGATCACGGAAACAGCAAGTTTTTAGCAAAAGCTTTTGATTCTGCTTAAGTTTAACTACTATCGTTAATATGCTTGAGGCTGCTAGTATCAGTATGTGTCTGTACATTTGTAGTTTTGTATGTGCTTTTGGACTAGCAGTTATGCAAATTAGTATTCCAGATGACCTCAAAAAACAATTCCATGCTGCTTGTGCTTTGCGTGGTGTAAAGATGAGTCATGTTGTGGTGGAGCTTATAGAACAATGGCTGAAAGTTAATGAACAAACTTCATTTAGTGAATCAAAGGACTGAAGTGATTGCAAATAAGACTTGCCTATTTGCATTATTAGAGTAGTTTCAATAAATTTATAACTAAACCAGATAAGTGATGTTTTTATGGATGAAATTTCTTCTAAGCTCATAGCAATTTTCCAGAATGTCAATGACTGGCTTAAATTTGCAGAGGCTAAAAATGGTATTCTGCTTGCTTTTTCTGGTGCTGCCATTACTGCAACTATAACTATTTTAGGCACAACACAGAGTATACCTAATTCATTAAAAATTGGATTGTTTTTAACAACTATTCTACTTTGTCTTTGTTCTTTAATTTGTTCTTTATCTTTTCTTCCAAAGACAAATTTAGAGCGTGTCTTACCACTAAATAGGAAACCTAGTCAGAATGATAATTTATGGTTTTATGGAAGTTTGCAGAAATATACTCCAAGGGAATTATTAGAGGCGCTGGATCAGCATTATTTTAAGATAGGGAGTAATATAATAGATGAAAAAAAGTATATTGATATTGTTGAACAGATTACTATTAATTCACGAATTGCATTTTTAAAATATCAAGTTTTTACATACGCTCTATATTTATTAATTGCTTCTATTTTGGTAATTCCTTGTTCTATATTGATCAGTTTAATTACTTTTCATAGATTGTAATTACTTTTAAAAAAAAGTAAAATAGGTATTTTATGCTAAATTCATCTACTGGTAAAAATGTTAGATTAACTATAATTCATCTTGATTTAGTTAAATCTTCAACTTATACTAATCCAATTGAGAGAAACGGAGGAGTAGAATTAACACCACACTTTATACTTCAGATTAAAAACTTAGTTAAAGAGAGCTTCGATTTAGTTACTAAAAATTCTAATTCTGAGTATGAAGAGATTCAACCTTTAGGTGGAGATGCTTATCGTGTCTCATTTCAAGAAGTTAATGATGCCCATCAATTTGTAGAATATTTTTGCAAGTTAGTTAAAGAAAAAGATAATCAAGAACCAAACAAAAGAAAGCGAATTTTTAGAATTGGTGCGGCAACAGGTAATGTTATCTTTAATTCATCTGAATCCGGGCTTGATCGAATAATAGGAGATAATGTATTAGTAACAGTGTCACGACTTATTGGAATAGATAAAGCTGGTTATTTTTATGTTGATAAAGAAACTTTTAATAGTCTGCCTGAAGCTGCTAAAACTAAGTTTATACCTGAAGTAATCATGGGCAAACCTCATGATAATGACCCTAATATTCAATGCTATAGTTGTCAAATCTTTCAGGATATAAATGAACTAAAAGAGATAAATAAACAAAATAAAGAAACATTGCCTAAAGAATTAAGTACAAAAGAACGAAGAGATTTTAGAGAAGTTATTAAATCAGCTTTTCCTAATCTAAAAGATTTACAAAGAATATTAGACGAGAATGAATGTAATAATTGGTTGAGAAATGTTAATGCTAACCAGGATGATGATAACTTTCTTTATGATTTAATTAAAAAAATCGAAAGTGACGGTAACACGAGTATTTTTTTAGAAATATTATATCAAGCAAAACCAAATAATTCAACATTGAAAAATTTTTATAATCGATACAATAAACAATAATTAATATTTAGGTTACTTTAAATGCGGGAATTACAAAAATTTAGAGAAGTTATTAAATCAGCTTTTCCTAATCTAAAAGATTTACAAAGAATATTAGACGAGAATAAATGTAGTGATTGGTGGAGCAATATTAATACTAGCCAGGATGATGATAACTTTCTTTATGATTTAATTAAAAAAATCGAAAGTGAATGTAATATTCCTAATTTTTTAGATATTTTGCTTCAAAATAAATTGAATAACAAAAATTTATGGAAATTTTATTTTAAATATTTATTTGATAATTATTCTACAGACAAGGGAAGTTTTATTGAATTATCAAAGATTTTAAAAAACTTTACTAGATCAGAAATAGACAAAATTTCAACAAACGCTGAACCTTTTTTACAGGAAATTTTAAATAAAAATCAAGAATACAAAAATAATAACTTAATTCTCCTTTTACTCAAAATAGAAAATTTTCAATTAGTGATAGATAGTTGTTTGGAAATCTTACCATCTTGGATTCACATTTATTGTAATGAAGATATAGAATATATTAATAATAATAATAACGGTTTGACTTCTATCCCTAAATTATTTTGTATATTGCAAATTTTAATTGAGAAATATCCTGACCGAAAAGATTGTAAGTCTTTAATCTCAAATTTTGTTGAAAAGCTGCGTGAAAAAATAGATGACGAAGAAATTAAAAAGCAAATGGAAAACTGTTTGAAGCCTGTAGAGACTAAAGAAATACCTTCAACCAGATATCCTGATATTATTAATGCGTATTTGTTAATTTTAGTTGAACCACCTAAGAAGGGTAAATCTTGTTTAAATGCCTTTCTAGAGTTACCCAATAAGGATATTCGTCCCTTGGATTTAAAAAGTAATTCATCAATGAAAGGATGTACAGTTTTATTTAAAAAGAATGATAAACAAACCCAAATAAGTATTTTTGAGTTTATTACAGAAAGCAAAAAAATCCTTAAGGAAGAGCAAAAACCTTATAATCTCACAATAGAGTTCTTTTTACCAATAGAGTATTTTCATTATGATATTGAACATTTACAAATCCCTAAATCAAGAATGGATACTACATCAATTGGAGAGGAGTATAACTTAATATATCGATCTTATGATCGCTTGATAGAAATTGAAGAATGGAATCGTTTACAAAAAGCATGGGAAAGGGTGAGAGATATTTTAAAGAAGAATAATCAGCAAGAATTTCCTATGAATATAATTCAAGCAGATCCGTATTTTGAATATTTAGAACAAATAGATTTTACCGAATGGAAATGTTTAGTGAATAGACTTGAGGAAAGAAAAATAGGATTAAAATTAAATTGTTGTTTACCAACATTAGATATTAACCGAAGAAATGTATTTAAAGGGATTGTATATAGTGGAATACCTATTGCTATTTGGATTAGAAAAATTAATCAAGACGAAATAAGAGAATTTAAAGAGATTCTTATTAATGTTAATTTAGATTGTTTTAGTGAGCCAAAGAATTTGCTAAATAGAATCCGAGATAAACGTAAACAAGTATATCAAAAACAAGAAACTATTCGTGAGCAATATTTAGGTTATAATTTAGGGATTTTATATGAATCAGACCGTTGGGGTTCAGCAATTCCAGATGAATTGTATATTCCTTTAACTGAGTAAATTAGAAGGGACTGAAATGAGTGACTGGAAAATTTTTTACGGAAACAGAACGCCAGATCCATATCGAGATAAAGATATAAAAAAACGATTAGTTGGTATTGAACCACCTAGTTGGCGTAAATTTTCTTCCGTGTCTGGAGAAACAAAACCTTTAATTTTTACAGAAAAAGAAAAAAGCTACTGGGAGCAATTACAGGAAATTGCTAACAGTGAAGAGCGAAAGCGGGATATTGAAAGGGGAAAAAACTTTAGAGTTAGCGAGAATAATGAGAATCAGCGTAAAGTTGTTGATGCGGTAAATGCTGCTCTTTATTTACGAAGGCCGCTTTTGGTGACAGGGAAACCAGGTTCTGGAAAAACCACACTAGCTTATGCGATCGCTTATGAACTGAAACTAGGGCCTGTTTTACTGTGGCCGATTACCACTCGCTCCACACTACAGGAAGGATTATATCAATACGATGCAATCGCCCGCTTACAAGATGCCCAACTTAGCCAAACAGATCCAGAAGCTAAAAATCTCAGTTACCGTGATATTGGGCAGTACATCCAACTAGGCCCGCTAGGAACTGCCTTTTTACCTTGTGAATATCCACGAGTATTATTAATTGATGAAATTGACAAAAGCGATATTAATCTACCAAATGATTTACTCAACCTATTGGAAGAAGGTAAATATCCAATTCCTGAACTTGCTCGTTTAGCCAAGCAACGCAATAATCAAGAACAACAAAATAATGAAGTGCAGATTGTACAGTCTAATGACGGGTTAGAGGTAAATATTTATAAAGGAAAGGTTCAATGTCAAGCTTTTCCCTTAATTATTATGACTAGCAATGGAGAGCGTGACTTTCCACCTGCCTTTCTCCGACGATGTTTACGAGTGCAAATGCCAGAGCCAGAAGAGTCAGACTTGCAAGAAATTGTTAAAGCGCACTTGGGTACAGATAAAATTGAGCAATTCCAATCTCTAATTAAAGACTTTAGAGACAAGAATTATACTGAAGAAGGTAATTTAGCAACTGATCAACTTTTAAATACTATTTATTTGTTGACTCAAAATGCGGATAGCAAACGCATAAAAGATTTGTTATTTAGTTCACCGACTAGTAGAGAAGTTGACTAATGATGGAATCATTAATTGCTATCTTAAAAAAAGAACTGGATCTAACAGCAGAAGAAATAGCAGATATCTTCTGGCTTACGTTAATTAGGCAGCAGGCTACAAATCAAACAAACTCTGGTAGTTCTAATAAGAACTTATCTGATACAATCCCAGATGTTGATATTTTTACTGATAATGCTACTCCAGATTCAGGACAAAAAAAGGATACAGAAAATCAAAAGTTACTGCCATTTGATGAAGAAGAACCTTCTAAAGAACCTCCTTCCAGAAACCAGAACCCTAAGCTTGGTTTGTTCACTAGAAATTCTTCCTCTCTACAAATTAGAAAGGAACCTTTACCATTCAAAGTTACTAACCCAGTTGTCATTCAAAATGCTTTAGACATTGCTCGCGCTCTTCGTCCTCTGATACAAAGATTTCCGTCATATAAAGCTACTTTAGACGAAAATAAAACTGCACAAAAAATTGCAGAGGAAAAAGTTTGGCAATTAGTAACTCAACCCATCCTAGACCCCCGGTTAGAAGTAGCATTGGTAGTAGATGAAAGTCCCTCAATGTTAATTTGGTGGCAAACAATTTTAGAGTTACAAAAACTGTTAAAAAACTATGGGATATTTCGTGATGTACGTACTTGGGGATTATTGGTAGATAAAAATCAGAAAATAGGAATCCGCCTGAGTTTTGGTACAATGTTAGAAACACAACTGCGCTCACCTCAAGAGTTAATCGATCCTAACAATCGTCGGCTGATACTCTTAATTACAGACTGTGTTTCCTCAATTTGGCAAACTGGAAAAGTTTTACCGTTGCTAAAAGTTTGGGCAGATAGTAGCCCTATGGCAATTGTACAGATGCTACCAGAATGGTTGTGGGTAAGGACAGCGTTAAGACAAGCTGAAGTGGTACACTTTTCTGCACTATTACCAATGTTATCTAATCAGCAATTGTCAGTGGTTCGCCGCTTTGATTTAGAAAAATCAGAAGCACAAGCCCGTATCAAAGAAGTCAGAATACCTGTCTTTTGTTTAGAACCATCAATGATATTAGAATGGAGTGAAATGGTCGCTGGGAAAGGAAATACACTAGTACCAGGGTATATATTTCGACTGGATTTCCAACCTTCTGTAATACCATTAAAATCCACTGAGTTAATATCTCGATATGAACCAGAACAACTGGTACAACGGTTTAGAGTTGCTTCCTCTCCAATGGCAAGACGATTAGCTGGATTACTAGCAGCCTCGCCAAGCATAAGTTTACCTGTAATTCGACTAATTCAGAACGCTCTACTACCTAAAAAATGTAACCAAGTGAATGTGGCAGAAGTTTTGCTTGGGGGTATTTTGAAACCAAAGGAAACTCCTCAAGCAGGACAAAACCCTGATGAAGTAGAGTATGATTTTATTGATACTAAAATTCGTTCATTGCTGTTGGAATTAGCCCCAGTTCCAGATACAGTCCAGGTATTATCTAAGTATATTGAAAATAAATTTGGCATAGCTCTAGATGAGTTTATAGCTGATCTCAACTGGATTCAAAGTGAGAATAAAGCAGAAGTTGAGCGTAATCGTTTTTTTGCATTGGTAGCGGCGGAAGTTCTGAAGCGCAAAGGCGGGCTTTATTCTGAATTTGTTCAGGAAATAGAGCGCAGGGTTGGGCCTGTAGGGTTAAGCCCATCAATAAAATTTGAGGGTTTCCCTCCATTTCATCCATTTGAATTTCAAGTTGCAACCGTCACTATTGAAGATGTGCTATCTCCCATTTTGCAACCTTTTGAATTTGAAATAGCCATCATTGAACAAAAAGAATCAGGCTTGTTGAAAAGAAAAGAAGGATTGATAATCAAGCGTCGTCAGCAATCTCAATATTTTATTGAAGACTTAGGGAATGACGTTCATTTAGAAATGGTACAGATTCCTGGGGGCAAATTTACAATGGGTTCTCCCCTAAGAGAGAAAAATAGCACTGATAATGAACGCCCGCAACACCAAGTAACTGTCCCAGAATTTTTCATAGGCAAATACCCAATAACGCAGACACAATGGCAAACAGTAGCCTCTTGGCTACGAGTAAACCGAAAACTAAAGCCTGATCCCTCTAACTTTAAAGGTGCAAATCGTCCTGTAGAGTTTGTTTCTTGGTACGATGCGGAGGAGTTTTGCTCCCGCCTCTCTCAATATACAGGCAAAAGCTACCGTCTACCAAGTGAAGCAGAATGGGAATATGCGTGTCGTGCTGGTACAACAACCCCATTCCATTTTGGCGAAACAATTACATCAGAACTGGCTAATTATAATGCTGAGTACACTTACGGAACTGGAGTAAAAGCAACGTATCGAGGCGAAACAACAGAAGTAGGCAGCTTTGGAGTAGCGAATAATTTTGGGTTATACGATATGCACGGAAACGTGTACGAATGGTGTCTAGACGATTGGCACGATAACTATGAAGGAGCGCCTATAAATGGCAGCCCTTGGTTTAATAATAATGGCAATTTTTATCAAAAGCAAAAAAATGCCGTACTGCGGGGCGGTGCTTGGTTCCTGAATCCTCAATACTGCCGCTCTGCGTTTCGTTTTAATCATGCTAGAGAGGATCACAAGCTCATCATCGACGCTGTTGGGTTTCGTGTTGTCTGCGAGGTTGATATGATTAGTTAGTAAATTTTATACTTTTTACTTTTTACACTTTGTACTTGTTCTTTTTTTCCTTTGTTAGCGAAGCGGAGTATTTAAATTTTTTTTCAAAAATAAGCCAGAGAATTTCCCAAGCGTACTATCAAGTCAGAAAGTCAACTTAGTGGTAATAAATGCCAAAAGTAGTTATAAACCAAATACAGAACACAGCCCAATACTACACAGAAGACTTGGGTAATGAAATTGGGTTAGAGATGGTTCTGATTCCGGGTGGTAGCTTCATGATGGGTTCACCAGAAGGTGAACTAAAGCGCAGTGATTCAGAAAGCCCTCAACATTTAGTAAACATTCAGCAATTTTGCATAGGTAAGTATCCAGTCACTCAAGAGCAGTGGAAAGCAGTTGCTGCTATGCCACAAGTTAACCGGGAGCTTGACCCAGACCCATCCAACTTTAAAGGTGCAAATCGACCAGTTGAGGAAGTCTCTTGGTACGATGCAGTGGAATTTTGCGATCGCCTTACTGCCCATACAAAAAGAAATTACTGCCTATCAACTGAAGCAGAGTGGGAGTATGCGTGTAGAGCCGGAACAATCACACCATTCCATTTTGGCGAAACAATTACATCAGAACTGGCAAATTATCGAGGTACTGAAACTTACGGTGCTGGGGTAAAAGGAACGTATCGAGAAGAAACTACAGAAGTAGGCAGCTTTGGCGTAGCTAATAATTTTGGGTTATACGATATGCACGGCAACGTCTGGGAATGGTGTCGTGACCATTGGCATGATAATTATAAGGGAGCGCCAACAAATGGTGGTGCATGGTTAACTAATGATAATAGCCACTCTCGACTGCTGCGAGGTGGGTCTTGGGTCAATGCTCCTGAAAACTGCCGTTCTGCTTATCGCAACAAGCACGTCCCCGACCTCCAAGCCTACGATATTGGTTTTCGGGTTGTGTGTAATCCTCAAGAACAAAGATTGCAAATACCGCCTGACATTCCCCAGCAGTACAGGCAGCTACGGGATTTATTAGCAAAAGGCCAGTGGCAACAAGCAGATAAGGAAACTCATGAATTAATGAAAGAATATATCGGAAACGGTTGGACTGGAGAAAAATTTTTTACCATTCCATGTGAAATGCTTCGTGAAATTGACAAATTATGGATGACTTACAGTAGTGGACACTTTAGCTTTAGTGTTCAGAAAGAAATTTACTTAGCTCTCGGCGGTAAAGCTAATGGTCAGTATGATGAAGAAGCCTGGAAAAAATTTGGTGATCAAGTTGGATGGAGAGTTAGGCAAAGTTGGATCAAATACGAGAACGTAACTTATGGTTTGTCTGCACCTAGAGGTAGCTTACCTTTTCGAGAAATTTGGTTTAACACGAGAAACGAACCTGATACTTTTTTAGGAGAAAGATTTGCTGCTTTGATTTGGAGACTTGTAAATTGCAATATTTAAAATTGACCAGCATCTCTCAACTTGCACATTTTAAAACCCTTATCTAGTAAGTTCTTCAGAAAGCTGATCAAGCCGATTCCGGCTTCCTCCCCTCCTTACAAGTTGCAACAAACACGGCTTCGGGTGATTTAATATGGTTTTACCCAAAAAATGGCCAGATTTTGAATCATAAACTGACAGAAAGTTAACGTAATTTCAAGGCTTTCAAACAATCAACATCTCATGCTGTGAATCAAATAATGACTGCAAGTTGAATTTATGAATCATAATACGACCAAAAGTAGGGTTTACTACATTTTCAAAAAAACGAGTATCCTCATACTCCAATTTCATCCAATATATTCAACTTTTGGCATAAGTTATGCTTCAAACGGTCAATAAATAGTTCAAAAACGCCAAAAACACTTTTAATTCCTCATCAATGATTAGCGATCGCACTCATAGCACACATCTTTAATGGTCAAGAAAGGCGATCGCTCTGTGTGCAATTTTTTGAGCTAGATTACTTGCTGTAGCTAAATTTCAGGTTTTTTAAACTCGAATCATAGGTTTGAAGTATATCTTGACCGCCTACGTCGTGAACTATATCCTGTCCTTTTTGTCCAAGTTTTGGGTAAAACCACATTTAACTCACATCTTGCACCTGGAAATTTGGATGTCAAAACCATGACTACGTGCAAGGGGAGTTAGCCGTTCAATATTAAGTAAAAGAAGATACACAACTATATGAGGGAAAATAGATTCAAGGGCTATTTGTGCAGCCTGACCCCAATCAGGTGGTGATGCAGATTGAATATGCAGATAAGTCCAATGAGCAATGAGGTAAGCAGTCAGCGAAAGAATCAGCCAGCGATACATACCCAGCAGAGTTCCTTGCCCAAAGCGATGTAAACCAAGCTGGTGGTAAAGGGGCAATGACTTTCAAATTCAAGCGCAAATAATCAACACAGACATGGGTAAGAATTGGGCAATTGTAGTCGGGATAAACAATTACGACAACCTTCAGCCACTAAAGTATGCCAAACGAGACGCAGAGGCGATGAAGGCTTGGTTTGAAAATGAAGCGAACTTCGACCAAGTGTTTCTGTTTACCGAAGACTCTGCGCCTATTCCAGCAAATCCGCCAATTCCAACCCTGCCAACTCAAGGGCGTTTTAAGCGATTTCTAAATGCACAGTTTGAAGAACCGTTATTGAAACCAGAAGATAACTTGTGGTTTTTCTTTGCAGGTCATGGGAAGCGTTTTGTAGACCAAGACTATCTGATGTTTTTAGATAGTGACCCAACAGATTATACAACTGCCATCTCTGTTGACTATGTAACGCAAAGGCTACGCAGGTGTGGCGCTGACAATGTAGTATTGTTAATCGATGCTTGCCGGGATGAGGGCGATCGCTCTGGCTTAGGCGTGGGGATGCAGGAACATAAAGGAGTGATTACTTTTTACTCCTGTGCTGCTAGTCAAAAATCATGGGAAATAGATGAATTACAGCATGGCTCATTTACTTACAGCTTGCTAGAGGGATTGCGACTACAGGGCGAAGCCAACTGTGCCACAGTAGAGCGTTTAGAACAACATTTACGCTACAGAGTACCTGAATTAAATGCTTATTATAAAAAATCTGAGCAACATCCGTCTTTAAAAGCGGAGCCGCCCTACAAGATGTACTACATCTTATTAGAGCAAGCAGCCAGGATAAGAGATGTAGAGCCGTTGAAGTATCAAGCATTATTGGCGGAAAATCGGGGTGATCTATTATTAGCGAAGCAATTATGGGTCAGAGTTTTAGCGGTATCTCGTGGTGATTGGGAAGCAGTTGAGGCTATTGAAAGAATTGCTATGCGTCAGGGAGAAAGTTTTGAGCCGACAATCACAGATGAGCTTACAATTCTTGCAAGTGGAGGTAGGTCAACCCAAGAATTGGCATTAACTCAGAATCAAGCAAAACATGAGCAAAATTCAACTAGTCAAGAGCGAATAAGTAGACAAAAGTTTTTAAAGTGGATTGGATTGGGAGGGATAACTTTGGGAGACGCAATTGTAATTGTAGGTAGTGAAAATTTTAAAGGTCAATTACTTACACCTACATCTACACGTACATTACTTCCAACAAGCAATACTAGGATATTCTTGCTGGCAGGAACAAATAATAAAACTAAAATAATAAATGACCTTAAATCTGAGTTAATAAGAGCAGGTTTCAATGTTTTTGGAGCACAACAGATAGAAGATGATACTAGACCAAATGAACCGGAGGTTAGATACTTTAACCGATCTGATGAAGAGCAAGCCGATATAGTAGTTAAGTTTGTGCGCTCACGTTTATCGAATCAAGTAATTACAGCTAAATACTATGATGATTCTAGTGGTAAACCAGGATATATTGAAATTTGGCTTGGTCGATAAAGCTTTAATCAATAATTACTATTTATATAATCAACTTCATTTCTTATGCAATAACTAACATTTTGATTTTGTGAAATCGGATATATGGGAATGGCATCTGATAACAATTGGCTGATGGTATCTGAATTCCTAGCTTACAGGTGTGTACTGCTAAATACTGTAGATTTTGCTGTAGGTGGTCAAAACAGTCCAAGATGTAAGCGTAAGCATAATCGTCTACAAGAAGTTCAAAGTTTTTATAAACTATAATTTCAATTATTTAACGGTTTTCATAGTATGTCTTTTTATTGCCTTTACTGTAATAGAATCAGAAGTGGAAAGAAAAAATCAGAAGAAGAAAAAACAAAAGAACATTTTGTACCAAAAAGTATTGGTGGTGGTCGCGCTTGGCATATTCCAGTTTGCAAAAACTGTAATAGATTATTAGGAGGAACTTATGATGACGAATTACATCGACTAAGTTGGATGTTTGAATTTTATAAAAGTAGATGTATTAAGAGAGTAGGACGGGCTATTTTACAAAATGGACAGCTAGTTGATGTTAATTTTTCTTATCAGGAAATTCTTTCTAATAAAAATATAGATTTTCAATTAAAATGTCATGCTTTAGATTCAGGAAAAGAAATTCCTCAAATAAACATTGAAAAAATAGAATTTGAATTAGAAAATAAAAAAACTGTTATAAAAAGTTATCCTTCCATTTTGAAAATTGCTTTAGGCGGCGCTCATTATTTAAATACAAGATATAAATTAACTGATAAAACTTTTTTTTCAGACTTAGCATTTGCTAAAATTCGCGAAGCAATCTTGGGCAAAGGAAATTTTAATCCAGGCGGTAATGGTATTTCTAGCCCTGTAGTATGTGAATTACTTTCACATAAAGAATCTGAAAATATTATAAGAAGGCGTACCACCGGAGAAAATAAACTTAGGCATATAATTTCTCTGGAACAAGAAAACATAAATTTAGTAATAAATATATGCTTATTTAGTTTCTTTTTCTGGAGAGTTATTATACCTATGAACAACGATTTAAAAATTACTAGATGTGAAGAAAAATTTATTCTTTATGAGCTAAGAGAAACTACGAGGCTTATTACATCATCAATGATGCAACATGAAAGTCCAATCAAAATTGTTATTATAATCAATAATTTTTAATTTTTGAATTTCACTATTGTATTAATATTAGCTTTAAGTTCAAACTCTTTACATCTATATTTAATTACCTTTAAAAAATCGCTCTATTAGTACTGGGATAAGAAACCCAGATTTTCTTTGAATAAATCTGGCATCTTGAGCTTTTTCATCTACGAGGGTTGCGCCTTGACTGTACAGGCATTCAGCAATCGACTACTTCGAGATTTTGGACAGACATACAGCCCTACTCCCACACCGGAAACCGCCGCATCATCTCCGCCAACGCTACCGCCTCACCATCCGGCGTGTACACAGTTTCCCCCAACATCGCAATCACAATCCTGTTTTTCCGCGCCCACTTAAACCAAGCGATCACTTCAGATTTAGCCTGTGCAGATTCCGGTTTCCGTCCCTCCTTGCAAGCAGCCACAAACACGGCTTCCGGTGATTTAATTCCTTTCCAAGTCCGTAACGCTTCTTTGAGGTAGGCGATCGATCGCCCGCCCCCGGCACATTATCCCAATACCGCTTAACGGTTCTTTGAATCTCTGCATTGAGCCGAAATTGCGGGGTACAAGCAGAGTATTTCTACCAGCATTAAACTATAAGAAAGCGAAAATAACTGCATAGGGAGAAGTGTTAACTGTGTGGTTCTGGGAAAAAGACTCAGTTGAATATGAGATATTCAAAAAATACGAACGAGCGTTAGTCAGCCTTGGCGTTAAGTTCTCACTCGAAGAAGTTCAAAACGCTTTAGAAGGCTGTACTTACGGGTTAGAAGATGCGCTCAGAAGAACAATTGAGTATGTGCTGTGGTTACAAAAGAATGAAAAGCAGTATTTTCCAAATGCGATTTTGGTGAGTGCATTACGAGACCAGTGGAAGCCAAAAGCATGGCGTGATGAATATTTGGAACGACCAAATCTAGAATCACCTGGGCAGAGATGGTGGAACGCAGCAGCCAAAACGTGGGGGTACGATGTCCGCAATCGCCTTGTTGCTGATGTTTTTTATGATGAAGGCACAGAATTTATCAAGTTTACCAACGGTAAAGAAATTAAGGTAGAGACTGCGTGGCGTTGGGAGTGGGAGCGAGTGCTGAGGTATGCGACTACCTGAAGTACGATCTCGTCAGCACTAAGGTTTCTTCCAACAATCGCCTCCGTACAAAACCTTCTGACTACCATCAGGCGCAAAACGGACACACCATCCTTGTGTTTTTGCTTGCCATTCGCGGTAGGCAGTAGCAACGACGAAGATGGTTAACGTGATTAACCCTGCCGTCAATAAAACTCGCTGCCAACGAAGATTTTTCATTAACTTCTGGTTTTCCTCTAGAGCAGTATTTTATCGATAACAATACTACTGATTGCTCCTACTTCAGCGTTCCCAAGCTTTCAGTTGAACCTTTCTCATTCATACTGCTACAGGCGATCGCACTCATCATCTGCTACTGATCAAAAACGGCTACTGTCAAAGAAAAGCGATTGTTTCTCCAGGTTGCTTTAGGGTTTTCCTTTGCAAAATTGTTGGCTCTTGCAGTGTGTATAAATGTAAACATAAAATTTTCCCATTTCATAAATCTCCGTTAAAATTAGCTAACGCTGAAATCTAAACTACATCACGGACACAGCAAGTTTTTAGCAAAGGTTTCGATTCTGCTTAAGTTTAACTACTATCGTTAACATGCTTGAGGCTGCTAGTATCATTCTGTGTTTGTACATTTGTAGTTTTGTATGCGCTTTTGGACTAGCAGTTATGCGGAGCAATAGATGACTCAACAGGAATGGTTAATTGATGAAGTTATTCCTCCCGATGCTGTAGCTATTGAGCAGATACAGCGTGAAATGAGATTTGAACAACAGAATAGGAGTAATAGTCGAGAATCTAGTAGCCAACCGCAAGCTGTGAATTTGGCTGTAAGATTGCAAGATATTATGATTTGGGATACAAAAAAATGGTTTGGTGATGCACAGATGCGCTTAGATGCCCTGGTCATTCACGGTAACGCAACAGCAGGTGAAGCAGCAAGCATTTATATGCCTCAAACCTTTCGTTTCCCAGGAATTAAAAGTCAGGATCGTTTGCCTACAGGTGAAAACGGGTTACTAATCTTCTATGGACAGGCTCTTCATTTCTTAGATATCTTCATCACAGTATCCCGCGATCGCCAAGACTCGGAAGACTTAGCAACCTTACTTTATAAGAACTTGCAATCGCCTGAAATTCAAGGTGCAATCGGAACACTCTTAGGACTAGCTGTAGCTGCACCACAGGTTAGCACTGTAACCACTGCGATTGGTGGGGCATCAATTTTAGGTAATTTAGCTTATCAAATCCTGAATAAAGTTACTGGCAATACTATAGGAGTATACCGTAATTCATGGTTGCAGTATAGAGATGGGTTTGGGATTGGGCGACATCCTCAAATGGGTTCTCATAAAGTCAAAGATTTATCTTTTTGGTATGAAATTATCCGTGAAGAACTTTAAATTAATAAAAGACATTCAGCTTGAGGAGCTATTTAAATAAATCTTTAAAAAATTACTATGAAATTAAAAGGCTTACAATTTAAACAATTAACAGATGCTTTAATTGATGCGTTTCCTGAGCAAGTAAGACTGGCAGAAGTAGTCAGATTTAGATTAGACAAGAATTTGAATGCCTATGCAATGGGGGATGATTTAAAAGCTATTGTTTTTAGATTGATTCAAGCAGCAGAAGCTGAGGGATGGGTTGATGAATTAATTGCAGGTGCGCGTGAGTCCAATCCTGGAAACCAAAAATTGTTTGTGATTGCACAGGAGCTAAAACTTGCTACTCCTATGCCAACAGAACTCACAGCAAGAGGGTCACTAGAAAAAATTATCAAAAAAACGAATAGTTTTCTTAATGTTAATACATGGCGAGAAAGTTTAGGTAAACTTGAGTCACAAGTTTGTCGTATTGAAATTACTAAAAAAAATAATGCTCGTTCTTTTGGTACAGGATTTTTGATTGCACCCAATGTTGTTATTACTAATTATCATGTTATAGAGCCTATAATATTAGAAAAAGCTACTCCTAACAATATAATTTTGCGTTTTGATTATAAACAAGTGGAAGGCAAAGTTATTAACCAGGGGACAAAATATTGTTTAGTACAAAATGATTGGTTGATTGATCAAAGTCCTTATCTTCCAGATGAAGAAACCCGATTACCGACACCCGATGAATTGGACTATGCCTTACTTCGAGTCGATGGAGTTCCAGGAAAAGAAGCTATTGGCACAAAACCAGAGCCAAGTTCCCCAGAAAGAGGATGGATTAAGTTCACTGATGAGGTATATGAATTTGTGCCTGATACCCCACTGTTTATACTGCAACACCCACAAGGTGAGCCATTAAAGCTGGGATTTGATACAGAAGCCATTATTGGTGTTAATGAAAATGGCACAATGGTTAAATACAGAACTAATACTGAACCTGGTTCTTCTGGTTCTCCTTGTTTTGATATTAACTGGCAATTAGTTGCACTACATCATAGTGGAGATCCGGCATACGAAAGCGCCAAATATAATGCGGGAACTCCTTTTAGTGCTATCTGCTCCCGTTTAGATAGGCAAGATTTATTACAGGGTTTATTAAGTGGTGAGGAAATATGGTGAAAATATTTCATAATCAAATTTATTTTTTGGTAATTTTGGAGTAGTCATTAATGGTTTTGCCTGGGAAAGCAATAGAAAAAATAAGGACAGCACTTAAATCTGCTTTTCCTAACCGGGATAAATTGGTGAGAATGCTTCGGATTCACCTCGATATAGAAGAATCTGATGTTCCAGATAATAGTGATTATAGTCAAGTCATTTTCGATTTAATAATAAGGCTTGAGCAAGAAGGATGGATCTCAGATTTAATTGAAGGAGCATTGAAAGAAGTCCCTGGAAATTCAGCATTGCAGAATCTACCAGAGATATTAATTCAAATAATTAATGAAAAATTAACGAGCAAAGATGATGATAGCTTAATAGAATTAGTGCAGAAATTAAATATTTGTTCTTTATATATTTTACTAATTAAATTGATTAATTTAGATGAAAAGTTTTTTAGACAAATAAAACAACTTTATTTAAAATCCTATTCTGAATTGGTATGGTATGAAGATTGGGAGGATACAATACCAAGTACTATCACAGAAATTTTGAGTAGCCTTAAAAAGAAATCTCAAAATAACGAGATAGAGTATATAGTAAATTTTGTATCTTGTTTATCAAAACTTTTGTTAGAGCAAGAAAAAAATTCTAACCCTATTTTAGAACAGCTAAAAATTTGGTTGCAGCGTAACACGAATAACTGTTCAACCTTGTCAAATTCCATAGTAAATCCCAATACTGTCAGAAATGAACTAAATACTGTACCCACTCACTTACTTATCTTATTAAGTCCTAGTCAACAACATCAAAACCAATATTATTTCGTTTCAGCTTGGTTTATTCATGATGGGAGAAATGATGAATTTAATTACCAAACAGCAAAGGGCTATAAGCGATTAGAACTTCAAAATCAAGAGAAAGAAATATTTTCGCTTACAGAAATATCTATCTTAATAGATGATTATATTGAACAAGTTATTCCCTATCTCAATGATAACTCTGCCCAACCAACAATTGAAATTTTCTTACCTTATGGGCTATTAAATGAAGCAATTGATACTTGGAAAATTCAGAATGAAGATTTTCCGGTTTCTATGGGTAGTTTATATAAAGTCATTCTTCGTTCTAGTAATCGTTTAAATAAATATCGCTTCAGAAATGTTTGGGTACAAAAATGGAATACTTTAATTAGTTTAACTCAGGATAACTGCTTTCAGTGCTTTATCTCTGGAGAGTTTTCTTCTAGTGCAGAACTTTTTTCAAAAATAAATCAAGATGATGTAGTTGCCTTAACACTAATTAAAGCAGTACCAACAGAGGACTATTTTAAAGCAATTAATACAACTGCACTTCCCCTTGCATTATGGTTCAGGCAGGAACTAAATGTTCCAAATTTTGAAAATGAAATAAAAGAACTACTAAAATGTTTGATAACTGAAATACCAGAGCGAGTTAGGCAGAGACGGTCATCTGATTTTTCTTGCGATTACGAGCAACGTATTGGGCATCATCTCTCGTTGCTATGGGAAAACCCTTATATAGTACCACCTTCCAAAAAAGAGTATACAACACCATGACCTCCTGGAAAATATTTCAAGGCAACCCTGAAAACCCTCATGATGGCATCGAAACCCTTCCTGAACCCCCTAGTTGGCGAACATTTAAAAAACAAGAACGAGGTTCTACTTATCGCTCTAGAAAAGAAGAAATAGAATTAGTCAATGCAGCACTTTATCTACGTCGTCCTTTGTTAGTAACAGGAAAACCAGGGACAGGTAAAACTTCTTTAGCTTATGCAGTAGCTAAGGAATTAAAATTAGGTGAAGTATTGCGGTGGAATATTACTACTCGCTCGACTTTACAACAAGGACTGTATAGCTATGATGCTATTGGACGTTTACAAGATGCTAAAGCAAACAATCAAGATAACTTAGCAGAAATTGGTAAATATATTCAATTAGGCCCGTTGGGGACAGCATTATTTCCTTCAGGCTTGAAGAAGCCCAGGGTGTTATTAATTGATGAAATGGATAAAAGCGATATTGATTTACCTAATGATTTGTTAAATATTTTTGAAGAAGGAGAATTTGATATTCCTGAATTAGCAAGAATAGCTAATTTAGACAATCAAGATAGCGAAAATAAATTGAATGAAATTAATGTAAAAACTTATGACAATCAAACTGCAATTATTGATAAAGGTAAAGTCAAGTGTACAGAATTTCCCTTTGTGATCTTAACAAGTAATGGTGAACGAGAATTTCCACCTGCTTTTTTACGACGTTGTTTAAGATTAGATTTACCACAACCAAGTCGTGAAGAATTAGACAACATTGTCAAAGCTCATTTAGGTAATGATATTATTGAGCAAGCAGAGATAATTATTGAGCAGTTTCTCAAACGGCGAGATCAAGGTGATTTAGCTACAGACCAATTACTCAATGCTATTTATATGTTGACCAATACAGCTAATAAACCTGACTCGCCTATGCTTGAACCTGATAATGAAGATAAAGTCAAAGATAAAGGCTCAAAAGCAAAATTAATAGAACACTTGCTGCGCTACTTAAATAGTAGAGATGGACTATGATAGAGCGAGTGATCGCTATTCTGCAAGAAGCGGGGTTTAAATTTACTGCTACAGAACTAGCAGATATTTTCTGGTTGGCGGTTCACATAGAATCATCGCAACAACAGCCACACCAGCAACCAGTAAAGTCAGCAACATCATTACAACCATCAAAACCAGACTCCTCAAATACACCTGTAACAACTTCAAAATCACAAGCTACTGAACTTCCAGTTACTTCAGTTAACGAACCTTCTTCTTCAGTGGTTCTTCCTTCTCCCCCAACACAAAAGCCAAGCCCCACAGAAAACTCAGAAGCGATTCCTATCAAAATACCCGCAGCAAAAGCATTAAGAAATTCCCTAGCTTTAGGACGTGCGCTTCGTCCTCTGATGCGGAAAGTACCATCTCCTACAGAAAAGATATTGGATGAGGAAGCCACAGTTCAACGCTTTGCAGAAGATCAAATTGGGATACCCGTTCTCAAAAGCACTCCAGAAAGATGGTTAGAGTTAGCTTTAGTAGTTGAAGAAACCAGTATCACTGAAATTTGGGAACAAACTATTAGGGAATTTCAACTACTTCTCAAGCATCATGGTGCTTTTCGGGATGTACGTACTTGGAAATTAAAAAACTCAGAAACTGAAATCCAATTACTTTCGGAAAATAGTACAGGATTTGATGAATCTACTTCGCATAAACCAGATGTATTAATTGACCCCAAAGGCAGACGTTTAATTCTATTGGTAAGTGATTGTATTTCTCCAATTTGGCGACAACAACTAATTCATCCGGTTTTAGAGTTATGGGGGCAGCGTGCTTTAATTACTATTCTTCAGCTACTTCCAGAAAAATTGTGGGATAGAACCGCTTTAGTTGATGAAATTCCAGTTCTACTTTCTACTTTTGCACCTGGAATCTATAATTCCCAGTTAATTGCCCAATTATGGGATGAAGATGATATTGATGAATTGTCAAGTGACAATAATAAAGATAAATCAAAAACTATAAAATCTTTAACTTCTATTCCTATTATTACCCTAGAATCAGAACCTTTACTCAGATGGTCAAAGGTCATAGCAGGTCAAGGGAATATTTCAACAGCAGGATTTAAATTTTATTCTGTTTCTCATCAAGAAAAAACAACCTCGAATGAAAGTTACTCACAAGCCACACAAAAGCTAGAAGCTTCAGATTTAGTTAACTTATTTCGTGCTAATGCTTCTCTACAAGCTAGACGTTTAGCAGGATTAATGGCAACAGTACCTGTGAGTGTATCAGTAGTCAACCTAATTCGGGAAACTTTACTGCCAGATGCGAGAGAAATTCATGTGGCAGAAGTTTTTATGAGCGGGCTGCTAAAACGGTTGCCAGTTTTGCACCAAGATGATACTGAGTATCTTACCTATGAGTTTGTTGATGGTGTAAGAGAGTTATTAAGAGATTTTGTTCCGCCGAATAAACAAATTTCAGCTATTGATTTAGTTATTACTAAAGTATCTGAATTTGTGGCTAAACGATTAGGAATATCAATAAAAGAATTTGATGCACAACTACTTACACACAATGATGGTGCTTTAGCATCTAAACTACGTCCCTTTGCAAAACTTAAAGCTCAAGTTCTTCGACAATTAGGAGGAAAATATGCACTTGAGGCTGAAAAAATTGAGTTAAATCAATTTTTGCAAGAATATGCCGGAGAATATATTTGTGCAGTCAAATGGGGTGGAGAAGCTGGCACTTGGCATGAAGGACTAGAACATTTATTAATTTCCTCAAAAGGTGAAGTGCAGTTCCGTTCTCGCTTTGGTTTAGCGGCAATTCAAAATTCCAAATTTGAAGGGCAAACACTTTCTTGGAGTTTTGACGATAATCAAACTGCTGCTAGTGTCACTTTCAAAGTAGATAGTGAAAATAGTTATTTTTGGGAAGAGCATCAAACAGGTAAGTTATTTGAAGGATGGTTGAATTATCCCAATGAAGGACGAATAGATTTTCGAGGCAGATTTGAGGAAGTATCGGTTGATCCTCAATTCCAGTTATTTTCATTTGAAGTTGCAATTGTTACTCTCAAAGATGAGCCACTTATCAATTTACTGCCTTTTGCATTTGAAGTAGCGACCATTGAAGAAAAAAAATCAGGTGGTTTTTTAGGATTCGGACAAAAAACAGAATTGGCAATCAAGCGTAGTCGTCAGCAATCTCAGTATTTTATCGAAGAACTAGGGAATGATGTTCAGCTAAAAATGGTACAGATTCCTGGTGGTGAATTTATGATGGGCGCTCCCAAAAGTGAGAAAGATAGCAGTGATAGTGAACGCGCTCAACACCAAGTGATTGTTCAGCCTTTCTTCATAGGCAAATACCCCATAACGCAAGCACAGTGGAAAGCAGTAGCAGAATTCCCAACAGTTAACCAAAAACTTGACCCTGATCCATCCAGGTTTAAAGGGGCAAATCGACCTGTAGAGAAGGTTTCTTGGTACGATGCGGTGGAGTTTTGCGATCGCCTGAGTGCTTATACAAAGAGACAGTATCGACTACCAAGTGAAGCAGAATGGGAGTATGCGTGTAGAGCCGGAACAACTACCCCATTCCATTTTGGTGAAACAATTACATCAGAACTGGCTAATTATAATGCTAACTATACTTACGGTGCTGGGGTAAGAGGAACATATCGAGAAGAAACTACAGTTGTAGGCAGTTTTGGATTGGCAAACGCTTTTGGACTGTACGATATGCACGGAAATGTCTGGGAATGGTGTCTAGACGACTGGCATAGTAACTATAAAGGAGCGCCAACAGATGGTAGCGCATGGTTTGATGATAATAATAACCTTTATCAAAAACAAGGAAGAGCTGTGCTGCGAGGTGGGGCCTGGATCTACTATCCTAACTACTGCCGTTCTGCATATCGCTACAACGATGTCCGAGACCTCCACAACGGCGATAATGCTTTTCGTGTGATTTATGCTGCTGGGAGGATTCCTTAGTAGCTCTCTACACTTTAAAATCTTGACCCTTTGCACTTGTTCTTTTTCCCTTTGTTAGCGGAGCGTTTAAAATTTTTTTCAAAAATAAGCCATTGATTTCTGCAACCGTAAAATTAGGTGAGATAGTAAAACTAGTAGTAATAAATGCCAAAAATAGTTATAAACCGAATACAAAAAACAGCACAATACTACCTAGAGAAATTGGGTAATAAAATTGGGTTAGAAATGGTTCTGATACCTGGGGGCAGTTTTATGATGGGTTCCCCAGAGAATGAATTAGAGCGCAGTGATTCAGAAAGCCCTCAGCATCTAGTAAACATTCAGCAATTTTGCATAGGCAAGTATCAAGTCACTCAAGAGCAGTGGAGAGCAGTCGCAGGATTACCACAGATAAACAAAGAACTAGATGTTGATCCATCATATTTCAGGGGGGATAAGCGACCTGTTGAGCAGGTGTCCTGGTATGATGCAGTGGAATTTTGCGATCGCCTAGCTGCTCATACAAAAAGAAATTACCGTTTGCCCAGTGAAGCAGAATGGGAATATGCGTGTCGTGCTGGTAAGACAACTCCATTTCATTTTGGTGAAACAATCACACCAGAACTGGCTAATTATAATGCGGAGTATACTTACGGTGCTGGAGTCAAAGGAATATATCGAGGACAAACAACAGATGTAGGCAGTTTTGGAGTAGCCAACGCTTTTGGATTGTACGATATGCACGGGAATGTTTGGGAATGGTGTCTAGACACTTGGCATAGTAACTATGATGGAGCGCCTAAAAATGGAAGCTGGTGGATAGATGATAATAATGAATCTCGATTACAGCGTGGTGGTTCTTGGACTACTACGCCTGAAAATTGCCGTTCTGCTTATCGCACTAAATTTGATCCCAACGTCCGCAACAGAATTTTTGGTTTTCGCATAGTATGTGCTTTCCCAGAAGCAAATTCATCGGATGACTTGAGATCAGAAAGAGCCATAAACTACACCAAACTGCGCGACTTATTAGCAGCAAAAAAATGGAAAGAAGCGGACAATGAAACTAATTTAGTGATGTTACAGGCTGTAGGAAAAAGAGAGCTTGGTGGATTATTAGATTCAGACGAACTTTTAGAATTTCCTTGTACCGATCTTCGTACAATTAACAATTTATGGGTTAAATATAGCAATGGACACTTTGGATTTAGCGTTCAGAAAAACATTTACTTAGAAGTTACTGATAAGCTAGACATTTATGATCCCGTAGCTTGGGAGAGATTCTGCGAACTCATTGGATGGAGAGTTAATAAAAACTGGATCAACTCTTTAAATATAACTTTTGACACCTATGCACTTAAAGGACACCTTCCTTTGGTATGGGATTGGCTTCCTGTTGCAAGCTCCGAAGCTACCAGGATGCGCTTATCTGTCTTTTCTTGTATGGAGACTTGTAAAGTTTAATTTTTGAAACAACTAGCGTTGGCAAATATTTTTATTACCAACTTTTACTACACAAAGCCTTCATTCACTCCCCCACCGGAAACCGCCGCATCATTTCCGCAACCGCCACAGCCTCACCATCCGGCGTATACACAGTGTTCCCCGACATAGCAATCACAATCCTGTTTTTCCTCGCCCACTCAAACCAAGCAACCACCTCCGATTTAGCCTGTGCAGATTCCGGTTTCCGTCCCTCCTTACAAGCAGCCATAAATACAGCCTCCGGTGACTTGATGCCTTTCCAAGTTCGTATTGCCTCCTTCAAATAAGCGATCGCACCCGGTACATTTTCCCAACACCGCCTGACTGTGCGTTGAATCTCTGCATTGAGCCGAAATTGCGGTGTACAAGGTATTTCCCGTAACTGTTGCAGCACTTCTTGAACCTCTGAGTTGCTGGGCTGCACTGATTTTTCTTGTGGCTCGGCGTAATCATCATCACCAAAGTCTTCGTCACAAAAATTTAACGCAACCGGGGCGACGGAAGAACGATCCTCACAAGAATCTGTCTCAGTAGTCGAGTCAACCTGTTCTATCTCTTCAACGAAGTGAGTAATTTCGGGTAACTCTGATTCTAGGATTTGACAAACCCCTTCCTGGTCACAGTCCAAAATCTCAGTTTTCACTTCCTCACTTTTTTCAAGCTCAACAGCAGAGTGTTGCTGTGGCTTTGAAACTTTTGGATGGGATCTGTGGTATTGTTCTGCATTGAGTTTGGGATGTTCAGTTTTGCCTCTGCCGTGTTCAATAAGAGGCAAGGGGGCAGGGGGTAGGGAGCAAGGGAGAATGCCTTCTTCCTCTAATCTTGAATCCTCTAAAGTGTTTATCCCCCTGCTCCTTATCTCCCTGCTCCCCTGCTTCTTTTCAAGTAGCTTATTCAGTACATCGAAGTGTAATTTATACTGCCATGTCCGATCTTGTCCGTTACCTGGATTCTTTTTCTTCTCGATGATGCCCATTTCCTCAAGCAGAGCGATCGCACTCCTGATTACATGAAGGCTATGCTCACCCATTAGGTCAGCGTAGATGTTTTTCAGAGGCTGGTAAATCCAAGGGGTGCGGTGGTTCTTGAGCTTCCACTTTGTCCAGTGCCGAAAATACTCAATCAGCTTGGCCGCGCAGAAGTTACCTGTAATATCAAGATACTCCCGGCGCAATATCACCAGGACAGAGAATTTGTCAGTAGAGGCAATGCTGCTCATATTCCACCTTCTATATATTTGTCAAAACTGGTTTGGTTAAAACGGCATATTTTCTTGGTCTTCTTCTGGGGCTTGTGACCAAAATTCCCTGAGCTTCTGGCGTTTAGCGGCTTGAAATTGCTGTTTTTCTTCGGGTGATACTTCACCAACCAATCGTGCTACCTCATCCCTCTGCTTCTGTTTCATTTGTTCAGTGTCCACAGCAGGTAAAGCCAGTGATTCATTTTTGGTAGATGGTCGGAAGTTGCGACGACGAAACAAGAATCTGAAGTGTCTTTTATCTTGTAGTGGTAGCGATCGCCAAACGTTCTCATCTCAGCCAGGAGGGATAAAATCAGATGATGGAGGCAGCAGGGTTTGAATTTGAGCTTGCAACTGGGCGATCGCCTTGCCTTGCGTCTCGATGATTTGACTTTGCTGTTCCAACCGTTCTAAAAGTTGGGTCAGTAGTTCTGAGTTTTGGGAGAATAACTCAGCCTCATGGGTTTTAAAAGCAAAGTAATTCTGTGCAGCAGCTATTTCTGGTTTTCGAGAATCTCCATTCATTCATTGCAGTCAGATAACAACCATGACGACTAAGCTTGAAATCATTTCTGGGTCTACCTCCTGAACTTTTTGCGGGCAGACGCAAAAAGTGTTTTTTGCTGTCCTGTCCAATGTTTTCGCAAGCGGCAATTGCTCGGTCTATGGCATCCTCAAATTGTCGCCATTGCTGATATCCCAGAATGGACATTAACTCACGGGCTAACCAATACTCGTAACCCTGCTCATCAATTTTTTTGATTCGGTCAAAAGGGCTATCAGGGCTAGTAGGGGTTGATGTAATTGCATCCATATTGATATCGACTCCAATTTTTGACGCATGAAAATATCGACAGCACTTGAGCCGTACTGCATTCAGTTCTTTTGGAAATAAGCGCGAGTTTTATTTACTGGTTTGTTTCTTGCCAGAAACGCAATTCATTTTTGAAATAGCGGTCAGTCTTTTTGGGTTTTTCCTTCCAATGCTCCCACGCCACCCAAACCTCATCCCCCATGTCTTCGATGACTTCACCTCTTTTTGGGTATAAGGCGCAGTAAGGATCAGCGTGTGCAACGATGGAACCAAGCCCTATCACTTCACCATCAAAAGAACCAGAATCAGCAGGGTTTTCGTCAGGAACCATTGGTTCCGCAATGAGTGAGGATTCGGCTTTCTCAAGGGCAGTGATTAGCTCTGTTTCTTGAGTGCTTAGTTCTCCCCAGTAATCTTGTTTGATTACCTCATACTCAGTAGCCACTTCCAGATAATCCCACCAACTACACCCAGGCTTTGATAACACAGTCCGAATATCACCAACGGCTTGGGGTAGTAGTTGCAATTGTTCGGCTCGATATGCGATCGCAGACGGTGTTGGTTCACTACCGAGGATGATTGCAGCTGCTTGAAGTGCCTGGGTGTTATTCATAGCACTGGCCAAATTACCCAAAGCGATACCCATAAGCCTGAGACACTCTTGGGCATTCTCCTTTGGTGATTCAATAGCCAGCGATCGCAGGTCAATGGTCTTATCCAGGGCTTGTTTAACCTGCTTGTTTAACGCCTTGGTTGCTTGCTTAGTAAGAGTATTGCCCCATTCTTGAGCCGGGCGTTCTTCTACAGCTTGTTCCAATTCCTGAATGCGTTTTTGTAATCGCTGGTTTTCAAGCTCCAACTTCCTCAGTCCTTCCAACTCAAAAAGCCGTTGCTGTAACTGGATATTTTCTTGCTTCTGCTGCTGAAACAGGTTTTGTAAAGTGGTAAGTTGTTCTTGTACTTGTTCCTGGGCTTGAGTTGTTGCTTCCGCCTGTAACCCAACCCTTAAATCTTGTTCCAGGCGTTCTAGCTCTTGCTGGTGCTGCTGCTTCAGTTGTGCGATCGCTTCGGCATATTCTTTCGGGTACGTTCGCTCGGTAGGGAATGACTTAGTTGCGTCATTACTCAAGTCCGCATTGTTAACTAGTTCCCTGCTACCATCCTCAAAGGTGACAATCTGCTGCCTTTGATTGGGTGGGTCGGCTGAGATGGTTCCTGATTGCCCGTGTCTTGGATGAGTTGGTGACGTAACCGTAACTGTATTGGTTTGAGGAACCACTGGTTCCTGAGTAGGATGAAATATTGGTTCTTCAATTTTAGGAACCATTGGTTCCTGAGTTTTTTGGCGTGGTAGACGAGGAACCACCTTGTTAGCAGCAGCCGCAAAGTCCGATTCACTGGGTGAGGCATTCTCTTGCAGTGCGATCGCAACGGCTTGCTTTAACTTCTCTGGTTCCTTGACCAAACGCAGCAGTGAACGGGCTTGACGTTCGTTTTTGATGTGTTCGCCCAATTCATCAGCTGTGTCTTTAACTTTTTTGGCTCCCAACAGTTGATTGATTCTGCGGTAGCCACCCCAGGCGGATAGTTCGGCTTGGCAGTATTCTTCAAAACTTTTATAACCAGCTTCACGGTAAAGCTGATTATCACGCATCTGCAAGATTTCTTCTACAGCTTGCCACTCGAAGCGGTCGATGGCAGTGAACGTTTCTTTGATACTGCTGTTGAGAACGCCATAATTAGACGCTAGTGTTGCGGAGCGATCTAGTGTCAGCATATTCATATACCTAATGTGCTGAATATTTACACAAAAGCTTTGCTAGAGAAATGAGGGATTGAGAAAACAGAAATTTTGAGGCATTGATAATTCTGGATTGAAGCTCGACAGGGTAGTTACTCGCGCTCGTCTAATTACATTCGGTGTAATTTTTGTTGCTAGTTCTCAATCTTGTTGCTGTTATTTTTTGACAATCAGAGCCTTTTTTAAAAGTGTATTAACGTTGTGTAGACGAACGAAAATTACCCTCATGCAAGGTACAGGAGGAGTTAATAATTCTGAAACCGCTTGAAACTACAAGGTGATTAAGAGCAATTAACGTTTCATGATGTCGCCCCTTGGGATAAATTTGGCTTGACCTTAATGTATTAACAGTAGCAAATATTGTTAATACAAGTCAACCTATCAAAAAACAAACCAGCTAAGTTTCCCTAGCTGGCTTGTCGGTTATTGCCTTAGTAACTTGCTCTCGCCATTGCCTGAGAGTACTATTCTCTTCTCTCAGGCGGCGGATTCCCCCAATAGTTCATACTGCTGTTGTTGCCACTGCATAAACTGTTGTTTCATTTCCGCGACTTCTGATTTCAGTTTTAACAATTCTGGATCAACGCTAGTCTCTGCTTTTTCAGCTAAGTAGGAATCAATGAAATCCATTAATAGCTTTGATACAGAAGTGTCGTTGGCTTTGACTTTATTCATCAAAGCCTCTTTTTTTTCTTCAGAGATCCTAATAATTATCTGTTTGTCTGCTGCCATCGTAGTTCTCAACGTTGATAACTTTCAATTTACACGCTATCAATAGCAAGTTGTATTAGCAAGTGTATAAACACAGCTTATCAATTTACAACTGATCGATCACTTACTAGTATTAACAATGTATTGACAAAAGTATTAACAAAATATTATCCTATATTTATCAGGCAAGTGAAGCGATTCATAAAACCGACTTCGATTTGCTTAGACAAAAGGCGATCGCTCCCCGACCAAAGTTTGCGATCGCCCTTTGAAAAAACCTAACCCCATCACGAGGCAGGAGATTATTATTATGTCTCACTTCGCATATACACAGCAAGCACTCAAAGGCTTCAACTGCAACACCATAGACGAGCAAGCCGAAGCACAAGCAGAATTTTACAATCATCTCGAAGCTCAAGCCAAAGAAGCAACCCAAACCACAGACCCGCTTACATCTCGCGATCGCCGCATCATTGCCGAGATTATCGAAGTAGAACCCGAATCAATACGCACGATTTGGATCGAAACTGGAATCACCGTATGGGTGCAATTAAGTAATGGTGGACGTTTGCCATTCGACCGAGACTGGTTTTATATAAGAGTGCAGGAAGTGAAAGCCACTCTAAGAGAAACCCCCAGAGAACGCAACGACCGCCTCAGCGAAGAACTTGAAACAGCTTGCAATAAATACGGCTTAACTCACGGAGAGATTGACTGGCTCTCATTTAGCACCACCCTATATTTCAACAACCGAAGAGTAGGGTTTGTGGGATATAACCGCGCGGATCAATGGTACAGCAGACAAAGGCAGTTGGGGCAGAGCCGTACAACTGAAAGTATTGATGAGGCGATCGCTCTGTTAGGTATTAGACAACCAGTAGCCGCATAGTACAGGCAGTAAAAAAGCGGTCGCATTGTTAGAGAGCGATCGCTAAATCACTACAATAAATGCGCTTATACAGCAAATATGTCATTCGTTCAAGATCCTGATTGGGGTGATTGCTGTGAACCGATACTTCTGTCACCAACACACCCAAACGCAGAGGTCATCGAAATCGCAGGTTACACGCTGGTTTACTGTTCCGGTGCTTGTCCCAAAATCTACCGTGTCTATAAGGGTGATTCAATGCTTGGGTTGGTTTTCCAGCACATCAGTTATTGGTCAAACGAAGTAGACGAGCAACAGTACACCCAGCCATTAAACGCAGCAGTGGCACTCGATGACTTTTTCTTGGTTGCAAGTATGACCAATGCAACGCCCGATATTGCAGCTTAAATCAGGGAAAAGGTTAAAGGATAGTTCTTTATTCCCTTCCCCCTTGCCCTTTCCCCCTTCCCCAATTCTTCATTCACTAACTAAAACAATGGAACCCAAAATCTCGATTCCACAGGGTTGGCAATACCCACGTTTTGGCTTTGGACAACGGACAGAACGCGGTCAAATAATCGGCATGAAGTATTACGCCGAAGACACGTATCTAGCTGACGAATATGGTGCAGGGTGGCGTTATATTATGCTGCTTGACAAGAACCATGAAGATGAGAAAACCCAGCTTGAAGATGAAATCAAACTGCTTTCGCCACAGGAATTAAAAACAGTTTTAGAGGCAGAAATTACCAACCATTTGCGCCAAGTTGAATCATTAAAGTACGAGTTGAAAGCAGTTGGTGTAAGTTTTGTAGCAATTAACTCTACGGTTGAAGAAAGCAAAGAACCGCCTTATCCATCTCTGCATGATTTAGTTGACGCGGGTAAATTCATCCTCAAAGAAATCGCTAAACACCCTGAATATTTAGCACTGAATTATCAGCCCGATTTAACCATTGGTGATGCTGATACTGCGCTTTCTTATCTGGAATTGGAACTTGAACCGAGCCAAAATCCTGCATTAGATATTGCTGACTAAAAATAAGTACCTGAATGATATGGACGTTCATTCAGGTAGTTGGGAGTTTCTGTTGCGCCGTCATCAACATTACACAAAACATAAACACCCCGTAGTATTCATCAACACATACACAAAAATGGAAACCATCAAAATCAACAACAGCGTCTTTCTCATTCCACCCAGCCAACCCAAGCTGCAAGCCAACTGTGCAAAAGAATACGGGCAGTTTCTTCTCGATTGTCCTCCTAAGCTAACAATTCTGGAAGCACAGCAGGGTGGATATCTCAAAGGTAACAAGGCTGATTTTGCGATCTCCATCTCACGCCCTGACCGCCCAATGACCATTAACGAAAACTTCACCAACGAGCCATTCACCGAACTTTGGGTAATTCCCGTTGCTGG